>JASHRN010000087.1 GCA_030037335.1 Candidatus Acidiferrales bacterium
TTATAGTCCTTCGCTTGATGTCTTTCCGTGACTTTAGGCCCTCATCGTGCACGCATAGTAGAGTTGAATTACGAACTTATTGCACCTTCGGTATGCGCTCATTCGAGGCGCACTAGATTCTGAAGCAGGAATACAGAAATGTCAGTGGAAAACTCGCCAGCCCAGGCCATTCTGACCCGAGAAAGAGAGCATAGCCGCGTCTCTTGGACGGTGTGGATCAGCATTTTTGCCGCTCTGCTTTTGGTGCTCTACGGCCCCATTCTCAAAGCCCTTGTACTCGATTGGTGGCGGGACCCGAATTACGGTCACGGTTTCTTGGTTCCGGTGTTTTCGGCTTTTGTCCTCTGGAGAGAACGCGAACGCCTTGCGCTCATTATCCCCAAACCGTCCAATTTTGGAATTGTTGTTATGCTGGGAGCGATGGCTCTTCTAGTCGTTGGATCGCTCGGAGCCGAGCTATTCTCCACCCGATTTTCCTTTCTCGTAATGATTGGTGGAATCGTTCTCTTCCTCGCCGGCTGGAGAATGCTGCGCGCAGTTCTTTTCCCGCTTGGTTTTTTGGTGCTGATGATTCCGATTCCCGTCCTCATCTACAACCAGATCACGTTCCCATTGCAGTTGATCGCTTCGCGCTTCGCTACTTTTTGGCTGCAGCTCATCAACGTTCCTGTGCTCCGCGAAGGAAATCTGATTATTTTGCCAAATTACACGCTCGAAGTTGTCGATGCCTGCAGCGGCATCCGATCCTTGATGACCCTGATCACGCTGGCAATCGCCTATGGTTACTTAGTCGAGAATAACCGCTGGTTGCGCTGGGTCTTGATTCTGCTCATGATTCCCATTGCCATTGTAAGCAACTCAATCCGAATCTTGGGTGCAGGTGTTTTGACGTATCACTTCGGACCCCGCATGGCCGAAGGATTTTTCCACGAGTTCTCGGGATGGGTGATTTTTGTCGCCGCTCTCTTACTAATGTTCGCATGTCACTGGCTCTTGCGAAGGATTCCGGGGGTTCAGAAGGGAAAAGCCAATGGGTAGCCGCGGGATGACAGTTCGTCTTGTTCTTGTAGTCGTCGTGCTTCTGGGTGGAACCGCCCTGCTCCATGCTCTCAGTCATGGTGAACCCGTCATCCCGCGCCAGCCGCTGCGCGACTTGTCTTACCGGATTGGCAGCTGGACGGGAATCGAGGCTCCTCTTGAACAGCGCATCGTTCAGGCAGTGAGTGTCACTGACTACACCAATCGCCGCTATTTCAATTCCACTTCGCCTGAAGTCGATCTCTACATCGGCTATTATGCGAGCCAGCGAACGGGCGACACAATTCATTCCCCTAAGAACTGCCTGCCGGGAGCAGGATGGGATCCCATCCACTCCGGCTACACCATCATCCCTCTCGCGGATGGGCGGCGCGCCAAAGTAAACGAGTATGTCATCGCGCAAGGACTGGATAAGGCTCTCGTGTTCTACTGGTATCAGGGCCGGGGTCGCATTATCGCCAGCGAATACTGGGGCAAGTTCTACATGATTGACGACGCCATCACCCGCAATCGCACAGATGGCTCTTTGGTGCGGCTCATCACTCCGATTGGCTCAGATGGTGAGACAGCCGCCCACGAACGGCTCGAGAAATTCGCTCAGCTCTTGTTTCCATCGCTGAACAAGTTCATCCCGAACTAACGATTTCGACGGAGGAGTTTCGATGAAACGCCAATGGGTCCAATCGGTCGCCGCAGCCGCAGTTCTTGGCTCGGTATCCCTCATTTTGGCTTCGTGCGCCGGAAATCCTGAAAAGGTTAAGCTGAAGTACCTTCAAAAGGGCGACGAATATGCAAAGCAGCAGCAGTACGCCAGTGCTGCGATCGAGTACCGCAATGCGCTGAAAGTGGACCCCAAGTACACCGATGCCTACGTTCAGCTCGCCAAAGCGGATGAGGGCCGTGCCAACGCAGATGCCGCGCAAAACCAGACTGCTGCTCAGCAGGATGCCCGGGATGCCTATAACGCGCTCACTCAGGCAATCACCATTGACCCGAATCGCACCGACGCTCGGATGCTCCGCGCGAAGCTTCTTATTGGCACCAAGAATAAGCAATACTACCAGGACGCCATCACTGATCTTAATTCAGTCATTCAAAACGACCCCCACAATGCTGAAGCCCATCTCATCCTCGGCCAAGTTCTGACACTCCAGAAACAGGACGATCAGGCGATTCAGGAATTCACCAAGGCATCTTCCATCGCCCCCAAGGATTCCACTCCCTATGTTTACATCGCCATAGCCGATGCGCAGTTGAAGAACACAGCGGGCGCCGAACAAAACTTCCGGAAGGCCATCCAGCTCGATCCCCGCACCCCCGTTACTTACCACCTCTTGGCGCAGCTATACTTCCAACAGAAGAATCTGCCACAGGCAGAGGCGATTCTACAGAATGGTATCCAAGCCAATCCTTCGTCACTGCCTCTTTATGCCGACCTCAGCCAGTTATTTCTTCGAGAGAAAAAACCAGAGCAAGCCGAAAAGCTTCTGCAGTCAGGTATCGATGCCAACTCTTCTGCGACGGCGCTTTATGTCACCCTGGCTTCTCTATTTGAAAGCCAGGGAAAACCGGCCGACGCCGACAGCGTTCTGAACGCTCTTGCGGGGAAGCAGCCAACATCCGCGGAAGTCGCGGCGCAGATCGGCGATGTTTATCTTCACGCCAAGATGAACGACCGGGCCCAAGCCGAATATCAGCGTGCCCTGTCGCTCGCTCCCAGTGACCTCAAGGTCGAAGAACATGTTGAACAAGCTGATCTTGAGTCGGGGCAAATCGATGCCGCCTCCAGGATCGACGATCAGTTGCTCAAGCAGAGTCCCAACGATCTCACTGCGCGTCTGGGCCATGGACAGCTTCTCATTGCGCAGGCCAAATCTGCCGATGCTATTCAATGGCTCCAGAAACTCAGCTCGGATGCTCCAGATTCTGCCGATGCTCACTACGTTCTTGCCCTGGCTTACTCGCAAAATCACCAGCTTGTCGAGGCAAATAGCGAACTCCAGCAGACACTTCGCCTTTCACCCTCCTCTCCCATCGCGCTGACGCAGTTGGTCCGCTTAAACATGGGCGAGAAGAAATATTCCGTCGCTCAACTCTATGCGCAGGAACTGACCAATACCAATCCTGATGATGCGCAGGCCCACATCATGCTAGGCCAGGCGTTGTTCGACCTTGGCCAGACCGGGCAGGCGGAAACTGAGTTTGTAAAGGCCGGGCAACTTGCCCCAGATGACCCCGATATTCACATTACCCTTGCCCGGTTCTACGAGGCCGAGAAGAGAATTCCTGAGGAGGCAAACGAGCTCAAGGCTGCGACGCAAGCTGCTCCTAAGAATTCTGCTGTCCTCGGCCAATATGTGGATTTCTTGATTCAGCAAAAGCAAAAGCCCAAGGCGGCCTCGCTCGTAAGCCAGTTCGTCAGCCAGAACCCCAACCTTCCCGAAGCATACTTGCTCATGTCCCGCTTGCAGACAGTTGACAAGGACTACTCAGCGGCCCTCCCAACAGCACTGAAGGCCCTGCAGATTGATCCCAAAGATGCCGATGCCTATCAGCAGATCGGCCAGATTTATCTGCTTCAGGGAAACAACGACGCGGCAATCCACGCCTATGAACAGGCAATGGCTTTGGTGCCACAGTCTGCGCTGGTACCTACACAAATTGCTTCGATCTATATGAATGAAGGGAATCTAGCCAAGGCGACCGCGCTCCTCCAGCAAGCGCTCAAGCTCGACCCAAATCTCTGGCCTGCCGCTAACAATTTGGCATGGATATACGCCGAACAGAACCAAAACCTAGATGACGCCTTGGGCTTGGCGCAAAGGGCCCAAGCCGAGCAGCCCGGAGAGCCGCAGATCTCCGATACGCTAGCTTGGGTCATGTATCGCAAGGGCAATTATACCGGTGCGATTCCTTTGCTCCAGGACTGCATAAAAAAAGCTCCTGATTCAGCGCAGTTTCATTATCATCTCGGCATGGTTCTCGTTGCCAACGGTGAGAAGGCTGAAGGCAAGACCGAGCTTCAGGCAGCCTTGCACTTGAAACTCGACAACCAAGACGCTGAACAAGCGCGGAAGGCGCTCGCGCAGTAAAGATTCCTTTTCCTCCTCCTGTGGTACCCCTGTGCCACGTGGTTCTGTGTCTCTAACCGCCACCAGTCTCTGCGACTGGCTGGCTTTGCTGTGCGACTCATGCCCCCCTTCTCCCAGTACCACCCTATGCAAACCATTGCAGCTAAATTCAACTCAAGTGCATTCGAGTGATGCCCTTCGTAGCTGCCTCAGATTCTCTCGGTGGGGTCGAATAGCCATGTGTCTATATTTCAATAGCTTACAGTCCATATCAAAATCGGGAACTGACTTCAGCTTTGGCAGGCTGCGTGCCATAGTCTCTACGGAATTGGGGGTAGGATTCTCAAGGAGGAAGCTGATGGTAAGAACAGTTGCAAAGTATCTTCTGCCGGCCCTCTGCCTGTTAGCGCTGGCGGTCTATGCGCCTCAGGCGAAGGCTGGAACGATTGACTTCGGCTGCACCAGCGTCACCAACTGCGGTAGGGTCAGCGTAGGTAGTTTGAGCAGCCCGATCACCGTGTCTGGAATCAACATTAGGGCGGATGGCAAGGCTGGATCTACTCTCTCGATCACAGACCTAACCTTCGCATCTGGTAGTGTCACGAGCGGCACGCTCTCGATCGGCGGCAATGGCTTGGATTTGACGGGCACCGTGATTGGCGGGACCGAATCCAGCTTCGGCGGTGACACGTCGTTCCTATTGAACGTGAATTGGTCAGGGACCGCTAACGGTGTCAGCTTCATGGGTTCTGGTCAAACCACGGTCGAGTTTGAAGTTAAGGATGGCAAGGTTGAGGGTGTGAACGGCAGCATCATCCAACCGACCCCGGAACCGGCTAGCTTGCTTCTTCTCGGCACTGGTCTGCTGGGACTCGGGGCGTTCGCTCGTCGTCGCCTGATCGGATAAAGGTTTTCGGAGATAATGCTTTTGTTGTTGGTCCGAATGCGGGCCTAAAGAACATAGCTTCCTCCGAAGCTTGAAAATCCCCGCCGCACCGAACTGCGGCGGGGATTACCGTTTCTACCGCTGCTTTCCAAACGCAAGCAGTGTCTGTAACCATTACCCCCGATGAAAGCTTTACTCAACGTTAGTCAATTCAAGGAAAGCCTTCTGTTTGCCGCTCCCGATTGAAAGATTCTTCTTTGCTGCATTGTTTCGGTATCATATCCAATTCATAGTTGGAGGAGCTGTTCTGATGAATCATCGGACACCGGATCACTTTTCAAGTCACGACCTAAAGATCGGCATCATAGGTTGCGGGTACGTTGGATTGCCCCTTGCCTTGAGCTTCGCGGGGAAAGGTCACCACGTTCTAGGATTCGACACCGATCCAGCCAAAGTTGAAAAACTGAACCGCGGCGAGTCCTATATTAAGCATATTTCTGCGGCTGGGATTTCCAAGCACGTCCACTCAAGCCACTTTTCATCCACCACGGATTTCGCCCGGCTACGCGATATGGATGCAGTGTTGATTTGCGTTCCCACTCCTCTCGACGAACGCCGCGATCCGGATCTTTCTTTCGTCGAGCAGACCGCCCTCGCAATCGCTCCCCACTTACAACGAGAACAGTTGATCGTCCTCGAGAGTACAACCTATCCCGGAACGACTGAAGAGCTTGTCCTTCCTATCTTGGAGCGGAGCGGGCTTCGTTGCCCCATCCAACGGAACGAACAAACCGCCGCTGCGCCCGATTTTTACCTGGCGTTTTCTCCCGAGCGCGAAGACCCCGGAAACAAACATTTCGGCCTTGCGCAGATTCCCAAAGTGGTTGGCGGAGTAAATTCGGCAAGTGGCCAAGCAGCCGCGAATCTTTACTCTCAGATCGTGGCTCGCGTCGTGCCCGTCAGCTCAACTCGCACCGCGGAAATGACCAAGCTCCTCGAAAACATTTTTCGCTGTGTGAATATCGCCCTCGTGAACGAACTGAAGCTACTTTGCCAGCGAATGGGCATGGACGTTTGGGAGGTAATCGACAGCGCGGCCACCAAACCTTTCGGCTTCATGCCTTTTTATCCTGGCCCCGGGCTCGGCGGACACTGCATACCAGTTGACCCATATTACCTTTCCTGGAAAGCCCGCGAGTACGACTTCGCCACTCGATTCATTGAGCTAGCAGGTGAAATCAATACATCCATGCCTTACCACGTCACCGATGCAGTCGCCAACGCCTTAAACGAGCATCGCAAGAGCTTGAAAGGCGCCCGGGTTCTTCTGCTGGGCGTTTCCTACAAAAAGGACATTGACGATCTCCGTGAATCTCCTTCGCTGAAGTTGATGCAACTACTGATCGAGCGCGGCGCCAAACTCGATTACAACGATCCTTTCTTCCCATCCCTGCACAAGATGAGGCACTATGACTACTCGCACATGCGCTCGGTCGATATCAATCCGCAATCACTGGCTTCATACGATTGCATTCTCATCGCCACGGACCACTCTTCATACGATTATGAACAGATTGTAGGCTCGGCCAAATTAGTCGTCGATTCCCGCAACGCCACGCGTGACGTGCAAAACAATCGCGACAAGGTCGTCCATTGTTGATTGAATCGACCTTTTCGCCGCGGAGCTTTCCGGAGGCGATCGAATGCGCTACCTAGTGACAGGTGGTGCCGGTTTCATTGGCTCCAACATAGTGGATGAGCTGTTGCGGCGCGGCCACAATGTGACCGTACTGGACGATTTTTCTTCCGGCAAGGAGGAAAATCTGTCCCCAGCGCTTGCGAAAATCCGCCTGATCCGAGGTGACATCTGTGATCTTGAGGCTGCGCGCGAAGCCTGCGAGGGCGCTGACTACGTCTTGCATTTGGCTGCCCGAACGTCTGTTCCTCGCTCCGTGAAAGATCCCATCGAAACCAATCATGTCAATATCGATGGCACGCTCAACGTCTTAGTCGCCGCCCGCGACGCGCGAGTCCGTCGCGTGGTCTACGCGGCATCGTCCGCCGCCTACGGCGAGACACCTTCGTTGCCCAAAACAGAAACGATGCTGCCAGCCCCCATTTCTCCCTATGGTGTCACCAAATTGGTCGGCGAAATGTATGCTCAGGTATTCGGTCGCGCTTACGGCCTCGAAAATGTCTCCCTTCGTTTTTTCAACGTCTTCGGACCGCGCCAGGATCCCTCCTCTCAATATTCCGGGGTTCTTTCCCGCTTCATCCTCGCCATACTCGAGGGGTCTGCGCCGGTCGTTTATGGTGATGGCCAGCAATCTCGTGATTTCACCTACGTTGACAATGTCGTTGATATCTCGCTGCGCGCCTGCGAAGCGCCGAGCATCTCAGGCAAAGTGTTCAACGCTGGGACCGGCGTCAGAATTTCCCTCAACGACGTTCTAAGGATCCTTGGCGAAATCATGACAGCTCCAGTTCGCGCCAAATACAATCCTCCGCGCCCGGGCGATATCTTGCATTCACAAGCCGATATCAGCCTCGCCGCGAAATTCCTCGGCTATTCGCCGTGCGTCGGCTTTGAAGAGGGCCTGCGTCGCACGTGGAAATGGTATTCCGAATCCCTCGTAAAAAAATGACACCTTTTACCACATCACACGACGCCCGCCCGCTTTCATCACTCTCGTTTTGGTTCAGCTTTTCGCGCTCATGAAAATTCTGGTCACCGGAGCCGCCGGCTACATTGGAAGCGTTTGTACCGAGGCGCTCATTGAACGCGGCCACAACGTCATTGCCCTCGATGATCTTTCGGAAGGTCACAAAGAGGCCGTGGATGCTCGAGCTGCCTTCTGTCAGGTGGATTTGCACGACCTTCCGGCGCTGGATCACGTTTTTGAGAAGCACAAAATCGACGCCGTAATGCATTTTGCCGCCAAGTGTCTCGTTGAGGAGTCGGTCCGCGAACCCGGCAAATACTATCGTGCCAACATCTCGGCCGGGATCAATCTGCTCGACTCCATGCTTCGCCACAGGATCAGGAAACTCATTTTCTCCTCAACCGCTGCCACCTACGGAGAGCCTGAGAAAAACCCTATTCCCGAAGAGCACCGCACAAATCCCGTGAATCCCTATGGCGCCTCAAAGCTTCTTTTCGAACGTATTCTGTCTGAGTTTCGCGCAAATTCCGGCCTCGAGTACATCACCATGCGGTATTTCAACGCAGCGGGCGCCTCCGAAGTGCATGGCGAAGACCATCATCCGGAAACCCACGTGATTCCTATCCTTCTCGAAGTTGCCGCCGGCGAACGTGAAGCGTTTCAGGTTTACGGCACGGATTATCCGACGCTCGATGGCACGTGCGTCCGAGACTATATTCACATCTTGGACATTGCCCAAGCCCATACCCTCGCCATCGAGCGCATTTCAGAATTTCCAGGACGAATTTACAACATCGGGAACGGCCACGGATTTTCCGTGAAAGAAGTGATGGAAGCCGCCTCCCGCGTCACTGGCCGCAAAATCAATTACCGCACCGCGCCCCGCCGAGCTGGCGACCCTGCCACCCTTGTCGCCAGCTCGGATAAAATTCAACGGGAATTAGGCTGGAAACCGGCTTTCTCGGCCTTGGATTCGATCATCGAGACAGCGTGGGAATGGAAGCAGAAATTCCCAAAAGGATATTCTTCGGACTAGTACTATAGCTCTTAGTCTGCCATTAACCTTTCCCGAACACCACTTTCAGCTGCTCATTGCCCCCCGCCCCCAAATTCGCTAGCCTCGTTTTGATGTCTACGAATTCCCGTCCGCACCGCCTGAAGGTCTGCTTGCTTTCACCGCATCCACTCGTGCGGGCGGAATTTGAGCGCGTTCTCCCCGATGCTGGCTTTCAGATCTCGTTTCGGCAGTTGACTTCCTCTTCGCCATCCGAGATCAAGCAAATGCCGATACCCAAATCGCCGGTCTATGTCATAGATGGCCAAGCGCCTGCGCAATGCGTGCATGCCCTGATTGAGGTCATCCTCGAGCACTACGCCAAAGCCCGTGTCCTTGTATTAGCCTCCAAACACAACGATACCGGCACCTTCGAGCTTCTCCGTCTTGGCGTCAAAGGATTGCTGGCCTACGGTCAGGCCGCAAAGCAATGGCAGGATGCACTACCTTTGGTTGCCGCGGGAGGCTACTGGGTTCCTCGCGCTGTGCTATCGCGCTTTGTCGAATCGATTGTCGGATCGCGTAAATCGGCCATTGCGCGAAATCACATCCCAGGCACCCTCAGTCGACGCGAGCGCGAGGTTCTCGATTCACTCCTGCGCAATCTTTCCAACAAGGAAATCGCCAGCCAATTGAACATTTCCGAGCGCACCGTCAAGTTTCACGTTTCAAACCTGCTCGCTAAACATGGCGTTCGTCGTCGGGCCGATTTGATTGTCATGCGTTTCCAGGAATCCCAGCTGCCCAATTGACTTTTGCTTGCTGTATCCCGCTTTTGTGATTAAAATTCCTTCTCCCTCCCAGCATCAGTGTATGTCGGCTACAGGTGGATCAGGTAAGCTGGAATGAGCATGAGCAGATAGCAAGGTAGCGCCCCCCAGTTCGTTTCCTTGTTTTCTCATGAGAAAGGAATCCGGCGTGCAATTACGCTTGAGGGACGCCGTACTATGCTGCTCAGTACCAGTACTTTTGAGGGGTCGCGAAACGCCCGAACGTACGATGCCACTGTGCGCAAATCGCTGCTAAACAATCCTGTGAAGCGCTCCAGCTCACTTGTATGAGTTTAATTGCCCAAGCTCCATTGCCAGCGCGGCCCGCGCCGAAGCGCGCTCTTAAACCAGGAGCGCGCCTTTGGGCGATCCGCATCCTCATCCTCATCACCGTTGCCTTCACGATTCGCTATTTCTACTGGCGTGTCGGATGGACCATGAATCCCGCCGCCAAGTGGTTCTTTTACATTTTCCTTGTCGCGGAGATGCTCAATTTTGTCGAGGCTGCGCTCTTTTACATCACAACGTGGAAACCCACTAACAGGTCGCCGCGCCCAGTTATTCTCGAACGCACAGTCGACGTCTTTATCACCACATATAATGAGCCGGTGAACCTCCTCCGTGAAACAGCGCTCTGTGCCGTCAGTATTGAATACCCGCACAAAACTTATATCCTCGATGACGGCGATCGCCCCGAAATCGCTGATCTTGCTCGCGAACTGAACTGCAGTTATATTTCCCGAAAGGAGCGCACCAGCGCCAAAGCGGGAAATCTCAACAACGCCCTCCGGCAAACTCAGGGCGAATTCATCGTTACTCTCGACGCCGACCACGTCCCCATGCCGGGCTTAATCAACGAACTCATCGGATTTTTCGCCGATCCTCACGTCGGTGTGGTGCAGACCACTCAAGACTTTTACAACTTGGATTCGTTCCAACACCGCATGCGCGTCGAGAAGGAGAAGGGCTGGCAGCAGCAAGAGCTCTTCTTCAGTGTCATTCAGCCCGGCAAGGACGGATACAATGCCACCTTCTACTGCGGCAGCCCAGCCATGCTTCGTCGCACTGCGCTCGACGAAATCGGCGGCTTCGCAACGGAAAGCATCACCGAGGACATGCACACTGGTCTTCGCCTCCAGAAAAAGGGCTGGAGAGTCGAATATTACAATCACACTGTCGCGCGCGGCCTTGCACCTCAAACTTATCGCGGTTTTGCCACACAATGGGGTCGATGGGGTCAGGGCGCCATGCAGGTCTTGCGTAAGGAAAATCCTCTCTTTGGACGTGGCTTGACCTTTGGCCAGCGCCTCAACTATTTCGCTTCCTTTTACTTCTACTGGATGAGCTTTCAAAAATTCATCTATATCGCCACTCCCATTTTTTGCCTGGTCAGCGGAATTTTCCCGCTCATTGCTGTTCCTAAAGTATTCGCCATATATTTCCTTCCCTATTTCCTGCTCAACGTTTTCTCCACAGCCGCTCTGCAGGGTGGCTTCAGCGGGTTCTGGCTCAGTGAGGAATTCAATCTCATCAAAATGCCGGTCTTAATGGCCACCGGCCTCGGCTTCTTCCGCAAGGAAGTTCCTTTCAAGGTTACGCCTAAGGCCCGCGACACTTCTGCGCGCTGGACGGAAGTCTGGCTTCAAAGCCTTTTATTGATTGGAGTGCTTGTCGCTCTCGGATTTGGCTGCTGGAAAGTCTCTCAGACCACCCCTGAGGGTTATTATTTCTGGGCGCTCGTCGTGAACATCATCTGCGCGATTTTCTACATCTTGCTCTTCGTACCGGTAATTTGGCGAGCCTTCCGTCACAAAGAGTTGCGAGCATCCTATCGTTTCCCGAGTCATCTCGACGTACCGGTGCTCTTCGGCTACAACGCTGAAGGCGGCGGACACATCGTTGGTCGCGGCTTTGCCCGTAACCTCAATCGCAACGGGTTTTCCATCACTCAAAAGGAAGCTGTTCCCGTGGGAGCCACTGTTGCCGTTGAGCTCAGCCTCCCCAATGGAACGATCCACGCTCATGCACGCGTGGTCAGAAATGTCGAGTTTTTCAAGGGCGAAAACAAGCGCACTTCAAGCGGTCTCGTCTTTGAGCAAATCGACACCGTTGACCAGGATTCCATTTCCAAGCATTTGTTTTGGGAGGTCGCTCCGCGCCACGGCAATATCCTTACCATGACGCGCCGCAGCCAGGCTCGCGGGGCGCGCACGTGATGCGTTCCGCCTTATTCTTGGCATTTGCCTCGATTCTTCTTTTCCTAATCCCCCATCGCGCGTGCGCACAACAGCAAGCTTCCACCGATCGTGCCGTGCAGAGTTTCCAGCAAACCCTGAAAACAGATCCAGACAATCTCGGCGCCTTGCGCGGCCTCGTCGACGCCCTTGTCGCTGAAGGCAAATGGCGCGAAGCCATAGAGCCACTCCAGCATCTCGATAATCTTCAACCAAACGACGCTGCTCGCATTTTCCAACTTGGCCAAATGGAAAGCTGGCAATCCGGCCATCGCGCGCAAGCGCTCGCGCTCCTCAAGCGCGCCACCGACCTCGACCCTGCAAATCTTTCCTATCGAGAGTATTATGCGCAGGTGCTCAGTTGGAATTCCGCCACTCGCTCCGAAGCACTGAAAGTTTTCCAGCAGAGTCTCCGGCAGTCGCCCAACGACCCGGACCTCCTGTTGGAGTATGCAGAAATTCTTTCGTGGAATCGCGCCACTCGCGCGGAAGCGATGAACTGCTATAAGAAACTCCTCGCGCAAAATCCTCACGATGTGCACGCCCTCACCGGCGAGGCGCAGTTGCTCTCCTGGAGCGGCCACTCGTCTCAGGCAATGGACATATACGAAGAAGTGCTTTGGCAGGATCCCACGAACGTCGCAGCCATGCGCGGCGAAGCGCAAATTTTCGGCTGGCGGGGTGATTACCGCCAGGAGCTGAACCTCGCGCAGCAAGCTCACGCTCTTGATTCAACTGACTCCGCCGCAAACCTCGAGCTTGCTCAGGCCGAATACGACATGGGACATTACGCCGCGGCAAAAAGCGATTTGGCTCAGGTCACGTCCACTGACACTCCCGATTACATCAATCTCAAAAGAGAAATTGACCGCGCTCTGGGCACTTACTTCGAGCTCGGCTACGCCTTACGCCGCGACGGCGAACTCCTCGACTACGATTCCGCCGATGCGCTCATTTCCACGCCGCTCGGCTCACAAAATCGACTCAGTGCGTTATATCAGCCGTTCCGCTATCGCACCACCACTGGAAATTTCAATTCCAACTATTATGCGTTGATGCTCGATTCCCAGCCCTCCGACGGAATCACAACCCACGCGCAAGTCGCAGGCCGAACATTCACTGGCGGATACTCTCAGATTGAAGGCTCTTTCAATTCCACTTTCACAGTCCGGCCTTCGTTTAAACTTCAAATGGGCCTTGATCGCGAATCCGACCAGGAGACTCTTGTCTCCACCCTCGGCGCCGAAGTGGACGGCCTTTTTGTCGGCCAGGTCGAAACGAATCTTGCCAGCATC
>JASHRN010000011.1 GCA_030037335.1 Candidatus Acidiferrales bacterium
AAATTCAAACTGACCCGCGAATTCACGAGCCAAAAATAAAGGCGAAGCAGTTGAAGAGCAGGCGAGCCGCATAGCCGTGCAGAAAACGCTGAAAAAATCGCTGTGGCTGATTGTGGCGCTGATTGTGATCGCAGCGCTGCTATATCACGAGCGCGGGGCGGCGATGCTGGCGGGCTTCAGCTGGCAACGGCTGGGCGCGGTGCTGGGGAATGCGAATTTTGGTTTGATGGCATTGGCGCTGGGGATGATTTTCGTTTCGTATGCGGTACGCGCGATTCGGTGGAAGCGATTTTCGCGGTACATGGGGAAGCCGCATTTCTGGAACGTTTACAGCGCGACGATTATGGGATTCACGGCGATTTTTCTGCTGGGACGCGCAGGAGAGCCGGTGCGTCCGCTGCTGATTGCGCGGAAGGACCGTTTGCCGGTGGCGGATAGCCTAGGCGTTTACGTCTTGGAGCGGATTTTCGATGCGGGAGCAACGGTGGTGTTGGCGGCGTGCGCGCTGCTGGCGATTCGGCGGGGCGCTCTCAGCGGTGTTGCGAACGGCGCGCAATCGACGGCTCTATTGAGAGACGCGAGGCTGGCGGGGTGGGCGCTGTTCGGCGGGCTGGTGGTAGTGATTGCGCTGCTGATTTATTTTCGATTCCGCGGCGCGAGGGTTTTGCGGTCGCGTTTGCACGGCTGGAAAAAACGGAGAGGGTGGCGCGCCAGGATTGCGACGCTCGTGGATGGATTCAGCGAAGGGCTGCAGGCGATCCGATCAGTGGCAGATTTATTTGCAGCGATTGGATACACGGCGGTTCACTGGCTGGTGGTGGCGTTGGTTTATTTTTGGATCATACGCAGCTTTGGGGTTCCCGGGCATTTGGAGTTTCGCGATGCGGTGCTGGTGCTGGCGTTCACGATGGTGGGGTCGGTGGTGCAATTGCCGACCGTAGGCGGAGGAATGCAATTGAGCAGCTTCCTTGTTCTGAGCGTCATTTTTGGAGTAGAAAAGGAGCCCGCAGCGGCAATGGCGATCATGATTTGGATTATCACATTTGCGGCGGTGACGATTGTGGGATTGCCGCTGCTGGTGCGCGAAGGGTGGTCGATGGGATCGCTGCGGCGTTTGGTACGCGAGGAAGGGGCGGAGGAAGAGCGCGGGAAACACGCAACGCTGAGGGAGATTGATATGGCCAAGCGCACGCGGGAGACGCGGCAGTGAAGTGTCCTTACTGCTCACATCTGGACGACAAAGTGGTGGATTCACGTGAAGGCAAGCTGGGGGATTTGATCCGGCGGCGGCGCGAATGCTTGAAATGCGGGAAGCGATTTACCACGTACGAGCGGATTGACGAAATTCCGTACATGGTAATCAAGAAGGATGGAAGGCGGGAGAAATTTGACCGGCACAAAATTTTGCAGGGGTTGCTGCGCGCGTGCGAAAAGCGTCCGGTGCCGACGGCGAGACTGGAAGGGCTGGTGGACGAGGCCGAAAAATATGTGAGCGAGGCGACGGACCGGGAGCGAACGACTTCAGAGATTGGCGAGCTGTTGATGACGCGATTGAAGAAGCTGGATAAGGTTGCGTATGTGCGGTTTGCGTCGGTGTATTCGGATTTCAAGGATGTGAAGGAATTTATGGCGGAATTGAAGAATTTGCTGAAGGAGCGCACGAAGAAGTAGGATTCCTCATTCAGCCACGAGATCTTGCTGAATTTATGGAGGGTCGATTTGGCAAAGAAAATTGCAGAGAAGGGATCGGCGCGCGTGCTGCTTCGCCACACGGTCGCGACGCTCGCTTATCGCGGAGGAAAAGCGCTTCGGGGAGCG
Organism: Candidatus Acidiferrales bacterium; assembly: GCA_030037335.1. Classification (GTDB taxonomy): domain Bacteria; phylum Acidobacteriota; class Terriglobia; order Acidiferrales; family UBA7541; genus DAHUXN01. The sequence continues at coordinate 1,819 of JASHRN010000011.1, forward strand.
CCTGCGGGATTCGCCGAATTTCGCGCAGGTGATTCGACGCGGACGCCAGGGCAAATTGTCGCTCATCTCGGAGACCTTTTCGATTGGGCGCTGACAAAAGCAAATGGAGCGGAGAAGTGGCGCAGCACTCCGCCGCTCACGTGGGAAAAGGGCTGCGAGCGCTACTTTGCGGCCATCAAGCTGTTCGACTCCCGAGTCGCATCGCGAAAGCCGCTGGCATGCTCTGCGGAAGAGCTTTTCCAGGGGCCAATTGCCGATGCACTGACGCATGTGGGGCAAATCTCGATGTTGCGGCGTTTGGCGGGCGCGCCGGTTCGGGGCAAGAATTACGCGAGAGCAGAGATCAGGATCGGCCGCGTTGGCCGGAAACAGGCGAAGCCTGGCTTTGAATTTGACTGAAGTTTTGCCAGAGGCTTTTGCATCGAGGAGATTTCAGCCTGGCGTCCAGACGCCGGCGGCGAAGGTTTTCACCGTGCGGAAGCCGAGATTTTCATAGAGGCGGACGGCATTGGCATTCGTTGCGGTAACGGTGAGCGTAAGGGCGCGATAGCCGTGATGTTGCAGGGCTGAAAGAGAAGCTTCCATCAGGCGGCGGCCCAGGCCATTTTTCTGATATCCCGGAAGGACACAGATTTGCGTAGTGTGCCCGACGCCGGGAGCGACGGTGGAAGTAAGGACCATGCCGATGGGAGTTTCGGTTGGGCCGGGGCGGACGACGAAAGAGGCTTCCGGGCAAAACTGGCCGCAGCCGGGAAGAAGGACGATGTTGCGGAGAAATTTTGTGGCGCCGGATT
>JASHRN010000088.1 GCA_030037335.1 Candidatus Acidiferrales bacterium
GCCGTCGCCGTTCTCACTCTTGCTCTCGGCATCGGCGCGAACACGGCGATGTTCAGCGTGCTATACGGTTTGGTCTTGCGCTCCTTACCGTACACCGATTCGTCGCAACTGGTAATGTTGTGGGATTCGAACCGCAAGACTGGGGCAACGCATATCCCTGTCATGGAAGGTTCCTATCCAATCCTGCGGGACCAGGCGAATATCTTCGCAGGGATGGCCGCATTCGGTTCGCCTCTTCCGCCCGGCCAGGGTTTCACGCTTTGGGGAACGCAGGAGCATGTGAGCATGGCTGCGGCGACATCGCAGCTTTTCCCAGTCTTGGGAGTTACTCCGATTCTCGGAAGAGCATTCTTGCCGAGCGAAGATGTGATCACGCTAAGTGGGCAAAATTGGCAGTTTGCCCGCGTGGCGATTTTGAACTACGCATTTTGGAGAGAACATTATGGGGCCAGCCGCGAGGTTATTGGAAAGACACTGAATTTGAACGAATGGGGCGAGCGAAGGCAATACACGATCGTCGGTGTGATGCCGGCTGGCTTTGATTTTCCTTATCCGCTCGAGCCGTACAAACCGGATGTCTGGACTAGCATGGCGACCATCCAGGGCATCATGGGGGGACACGATTTGGAAGTCGTGGGGCGGCTGAAACCGGGTGTAAGTCTTGCGCAAGCGCAGGCGCAGATTCACACCATCGCAAACCGCATTCGCGCGAAGTATCCAACAGACTACAAAGATGAAGATGTGGACGTGGTGCCGTTGAGCAGCGAATTGACGCGGAACGTACGCAGCATTTTGTGGATTTTGCTGACGGCGTTCGTATTCATTCTGCTCATCGGCTGCGCGAATGTGGGTAATCTCTTGCTGGTTCGCGCGGTGTCGCGTGAAAGAGAGATGGCGGTTCGCGCGACGTTGGGTGCGAGCCGATGGGCGCTGATCCGGCAAATGCTCGCAGAAGGAATGCTGCTGGCGGCAGCGGGGGGCGCTCTGGGATTACTGCTCGCTTACGGAAGTTTGCGAGTGTTTGTCGCGCTGCTGCCGCAATCGATTTACATTCCGCGACTAGATTCCGTGTCGCTGGATATGCGCGTACTGGTTCTTGCGGCGGGACTTTCGCTGCTTGCCGCGGGAGTTTTCAGCGTACTACCGAGTTTGCGTCTGGCGCGACCAAACCTGAATGAAACGATGAAATCGGGCAGCGCGCGCAAATCCTCGCCGACGCGGTCAGTATTGCGCAGGACGGGCAGCGCGCTTCTGGTTGTAGAAGTGTCTCTCGCGCTGGTTTTGCTGACCGGCGCGCTGTTGATGTTGAGAAGCATGCAGAAGCTGCTCGCGGTGAACGCACAGTTTCAGCCGCAGCATTTGCTGTCCGTGGGCGTAGATTTTTCGAACCCCTATGTAGGTTCGCTCTCGGATTACGGCTCCTTGGTTCCCTTGTTCCAGCAGTTTGAGCAACGCGTAAGAGGATTGCCTGGTGTGGAATCGGTCGCTCTGGCGGATTTGTTTCCACCGCCGCGTCAACAGCACACTTTACAGCAGGTTAAAGCTGACGATGGAACCGGGCTTATTGCGGAGGGATTTCAACCTGCGGCAGTACACGTCGTCACGCAGGATTATTTCGCGATGATGAACATGAACTTGGTTCGCGGGCGATGGTTCGAAGACTCAGATGGGCTCAATTCGCTGCCAGTAGCGGTGATTAACGAAGCGATGGCAAGGCGCTACTGGCGCAATGGCGATCCAATTGGGTTGAAGATCGAGCCATTGATGCGATTCACGGCGAAAAAGATTGCTTACACGATTGTCGGAATCGTACATGAAGCGCCGCAACTCGGGAGCGGGGAAGCACCGGAGCCGGGGACGTACCTGGACTTCTCGCAGGCGCCATGGCCTCACGTTGTCGTAGTTACGCGGACCGCAGGGATGCCGCAAGGAATGGCGGCGGCATTGCGCAGCGCGGCCCTGCAAATTGCTCCCGGGCAAACTTTTGTTGGCAAGGTGGAAACGGGTAACGCGTTGGTTTCCGAAGCGACAGCGACGCCGCGATTCACTGCGCAACTATTGACCGCATTTTCGGGCTTGGCGCTGCTGCTCGCCTTGGTCGGCATCTACGGCCTTATCTCGTACTACACATCGCGAAGAACGCATGAGATTGGAATTCGCATGGCGCTGGGTGCGCAACGGGCGGACGTGATGCGGTTAGTGCTAAAGGAGGGCATGCTGATTGTAGGCCTAGGATTAGCCATTGGAGTCATGGCGGCTGTTGCGTTCGCTCGAACTCTGCAAAGCTTGCTGTACGGCGTGGCCGCGACGGATATTGATTCATTCGCGGCATCGGTGGCGCTGTTGCTGATCGTGGCGCTGGCGGCGTGCTGGATTCCCGCGCGCAGAGCGATGAAGATTGAGCCGATGGAGGCGCTAAGGTACGAGTAGTTGACAAGCGATAGTTGAATGTAGAGGGTTGAAAAGAAAAAGGCCAGTGAGAAACGTAGCCAATTAATTGTGAATTTTGACGCTCGCGGTGATTTTTTCGCACTTCACTGATTCCGCGCAAACTCAAAGCACCTCGCCTGTTATAATGGGTCTTTCACCGTGCCATCCGGCGCAAACAACTGAGTCGCGGTGTGCGAAATTCACATCAAATAAGAGAATATGGATCCAACGAAACCAATTTCTGTCTCTGAACTGCCCGCTGAAGTTCTGTCGAAGATGGCGGAGATCGGCGAAACGATCAACGCCTCGCTCGATTTGGACGAAGTGTTGTCGCACGCCGCCGCGCAGATCAAGAGCCTGATCGATTACGAAGTTTTTGCCGTCGCGCTAGTGGACGAAAATTCGCGCGAGCTGATTTTTCGCTTTGCCATCGGCCATCGCCATGAAGTCGTCGAAAACTGGCGCATTCCGGTGGGGCAGGGAATCATCGGCACAGCGGCGGCGACCGGCCGTCCAGTGCGCGTAGGCGACGTGCGCCAGGATTCGCGTTATCTGAACGCGCTCGATTCGGTGCAGTCGGAACTGGCCGTGCCGCTTCTGCTTCAAGGCCGCGTCGTCGGCGTGCTGGACATCGAAAGCTCGCAGCGCGATTACTTCACCCGCGACCAGCAAAACATTCTGGCGATGTTGGCTACGCGAATTGCCAGCGCCATCGAAAACGCGCGGCTGTTCGAGCGTGCCAAGCATCAGGCGGACACGCTGCTCTTGCTCAACGAAGTGGCGCGTGAAACAAATACCTTGCTCGACGTGGAAGGAGTTTTGCGCCGCGCCGCGGAAATGGTGAAGCGCGTCATCGATTATCAGATTTTCGCCATTCTGCTTTATGACGAGCAGGCGCGAGTCTTTCGCCACAAAATAAACGTAAAATTCGGGCAGCGCATTCAGGAGCGCTCGGTGGTCGCGCCGCATGAGGGAATTGTCGGAGCAGCGGCGACGTTGCGCCGCCCCGTCGTTGTCCCCGACGTTTCCTTTGATCCGCGCTACATTTCGTTGAATGCGGAAACGCGCTCAGAACTGGCGATTCCGCTGCTGTACAAAAATCGCGTCATCGGCGTGATGGACATCGAGAGCCCTCAACTGAATTATTTCACTCCTGACCACGTGCAGGCGCTCTCGATTCTCGGCGCACATCTGGCGGTGTCCATCGAAAACGCGCGCCTCTACGAACAAGTGGCGAAAGATGAAGCGCGCATGGAGCGCGATCTGACGTCCGCGCGGCGCTTGCAATCCGCGCTTCTTCCTCCGGTTCCTGGAAAAGAATATGGACTGGACATCGCCGCGCGCGTGGTTTCTTCCCGCGAGCTCTGCGGGGATTTGTACGATTTTCTGTCGCACAATTCCGGCGAGCTGGACATTGCGCTGGGCGATGTAAGCGGGAAGGGCAGTGCGGCCGCGCTTTATGGCGCCGCGGGTGTTGGAATTCTGCGCAGTCTTTCGCCTCAGCGAATGTCTCCCGCGAAAGTCCTGCAGAAGTTGAATCAAGTGATCTGCGAGCGTCGCATTGAGGGTCGGTTCATGACCATGTGCTTTATGTCATGGAATCCGGCGGACCGCGTGCTGCGCATCGCAAATGCCGGACAGGAGCAGCCGCTGATTTTTCAAGGCGGCAAGTGCGAGAAAATTCCGCTGGTGGGTTTTCCTGTGGGCATGTTCGATGACTCTACCTACGATGAAATGCGCTTTGTGCTCTCGCCGGGAGACGCGCTGGTGCTCTATTCCGATGGAGTTACGGATGTGCAGGACGCTGCGGGCCAGTTTTATGGCTGGCAGCGCTTGCGCGATAAAATTTCGGAACATGGGGATTCATCCGCGGCGGAACTTGCAGATTTTCTGCTCGCAGACGTGGACGAATTTTCCGGCGGCGCGCATCCGTTCGATGACCGCACACTTGTCGTCCTAAAAGTGATATAAAACTCATCCGGATGACGGCTCACATTTCCCGCAAAATCGAAGACCCTGCCACTTACACGCCCGGTTTTTCCTATCGTCACGGCGCGTTGGTCTGCGAATCTGTGTCGCTCGACGCAATCGCTTCGCGCTCGGGAACTCCAGCATATGTCTACAGCCGCGCGGCCTTCACCTCAGCATATCGCACATTGGACCGCGCCTTTGGCAGCTTGCCGCACCGAATTTACTACGCCGTGAAGGCCAATTCGAATCTGGCTGTGCTGAAAGCCTTTGCGCGTCTCGGCAGCAGCTTCGATATAGTTTCCGGCGGCGAGCTTTTCCGGCTTCGGAAAGTCGGCGTTCGCGGCGAACGCATCATTTTTTCGGGCGTGGGCAAAACACGCGAAGAGATTCGCGAAGCACTGCGCGCGCACATTTTGCTTTTCAACGTGGAGTCAGAAGCGGAACTGGATACTTTGGCGAGTGAAGCCTCGAAGGACGGACGGGCCGCGCCGGCTTCGATTCGCGTGAATCCGGATATCCGAGCCGGTGGACATCCGCATATCGCGACGGGCCATCACCGTCACAAATTTGGAATTGACTGGACCGAAGCGCGGCGGCTCTATCTACGGCACAAAAATTCGCTGTGGATCGGGTGGCGCGGAATCAGCAGCCACATTGGTTCGCAGATCACCAGCGCCGAGCCTTTCCGCCGCACGGCGTCACGGTTGGCCAGATATTTTGTGGAATTGCGCCGAGAAGGAATCGCGCTGCGCTCGCTCGACCTCGGCGGCGGCATTGGCATTCGTTACACGAACGAGCGGCCGCTGGCGTTTGCGGAATACGCAAAAGCGCTTCCTCGCGCGCTGACGGTGCTCGCAAAAAATGGCACCGAGATTTTCATTGAGCCGGGCCGCTCTCTTGTCGGAAACGCGGGCGTGCTGTTAACGCGCGTGCTGTACACGAAGCGCAGCCGTGGAAAAACTTTCGTCATCGTGGACGCAGCGATGAACGACTTGATCCGCCCCGCGCTCTACGGCGCCACTCACTGCATCACGCCAGTGAAGCGGCGGTCCAATGCGGGTACTGAGCGCGTCGACGTTGTAGGGCCGGTATGCGAGTCTGGCGATTTCTTTGTGCACGATTGGCCCATGGCGCAAGTCGAAGCGGGAGATTTGCTCGCGATTTGGAGCGCAGGCGCGTACGGATTCGTTGAATCGTCAAACTACAATTCGCGGACGCGCGCCGCGGAAGTGCTGGTCGAAGGCGCAAAGTTCCGCGTCGTGAAACGCCGCGAAACGCACGCAGACCTGATTCGCGGCGAACGCACCTAGGCGGGCATACGTGCCTACGGCGTTTGCTGCGCCCTATCTGCCGGGATGCAGGAAGCTGTCGACGGCGCCAATGAATAAATCCGGCTGGTCGACGAAGGTCATGTGCCCGCTTTTCGGCAGAATCACCAAACGCGACCCGGCGATTTTGGCGTGCATTTCGCGCGAAAGCGATGGATCGCATTCATCATGATCGCCGGCGATGATGAGCGTCGGCACGTGAATCGAAGGCAGCCGGTCAACGTACTCCACCGATTTCAGGTTCCCATCGATCACGAATTCTCCATCTGAACCCCACATTTCACGGTAAAGCGTCCACGCCGTGTTCCCCTGCGCGATGGGATCGTAATTCGGATCGGGATGGTTCTGATAAATGTACGGAAAATATCCCTCGCCCCACGCCGCGATCATGTAAGCGTCCGTGTAGCGATTCTGCTGGTAGGGAAGCCCGTGGCCGAAGAGCCCCTGCTTTTCCATCGCATCAATTTTCGCGCGAAGCTCCGGCGACATCTTCTCCTTCATACGCACGAACACTTCATTCATCTGCTTTGTGCTCGGAAACGTGCTGCAAAGAATCAGGTGCATCAGGTTCTGCTGATATTTGAGCGCGTACGCTTGCGCGAGCACGCCTCCGTACGAGTGCCCGAGCAGCGTAATTTTGCCCAGGTTCAGCGCGGTGCGCACATCCTCCACATCTTCAACCATGTTTTCGACGGTGTAGCCGGAGGGATCGGAAAGTTGCTGCGAACGGCCCGACCCGCGCTCATCAATAAAAACAAGTTCGTTGTGACGTGCGAGCGGCAGCAAATACGGAAGAAAATAATCGTGCGAAGCGCCCGGCCCGCCATGCACAATAAAAAGCGGTGCGCCCCGTCCAATCATCATGTAATAAATCATCACGCCGTGCGCGTCCACGAAGCCCTCATGCATCGGATAAACGTTGGAGCTGTTTGCTGCGTAATGCGCAGCGCGGCGAACGCGATGCTGTCCGTAGGCAAAAGACATAGCAACCGCAAGGACAAAAAGAAGGATCGTGCTCCCCAGAAGCTTCATCTTCATTGGCTGGCCTCCTGAAATGTCACAGAAAGTTCATTCCGAGCAGCACAAGCTGTCCATCCGCATACGCTGAACGCAACCGCTAACGCTGGCCCCAGCGCAGCTTGTTGCGCAGAACTTTGTAGTATGTCTGTTCTTGGGGGCGCACAAGATTCACGCGATAGGGCGATTTGGAAATGGTGATGCGGTCGCCGCGCTTGAGCTCGTATCCGATCTGACCGTCAAGCGTCAAGTAGGCCTGCTCGTCGAGCGCGCTGAAATCCAGTTCGAGCTGCACGCTATCCGGCAGCACGAGCGGCCGATTCGTAAGCATGTGCGGGCAAATTGGCGTGAGCACGAAAGCTTGCAGTACGGGATAAAGAATCGGCCCGCCTGCGGCAAGAGAATACGCCGTCGAACCTGTCGGCGTTGAGACAATGAGGCCGTCGGCGCGATAGCGCCCCAGGAAATGCGCGTTTACGGAAAGATCGAAATCGAGAATGCGCGAGAGTGCAGCCTTCGTCACCACAGCATCGTTGAGCGCCTGCTGCCGCTGAATCACCTGGCCGTTGCGAATCAGTTCCGCCTTGAGCATCATCCGCGGGCTCAACCGGTGTTTTCCGGCGAGCACCTGCTCGAGCAGCGGAAACGCCTCATCGAGCGTGACGCTGGTCATGAATCCCATGCCGCCGAGATTCACCGCCAGAATCGGCACTTCGCATTCCGTGAACTGCCGCGCTGCCCCGAGCAGCGTGCCGTCGCCGCCGAGAACGATAAGCATGTCCATTTTTGCGGACATCTCCGCGACGCTTGTTTCTTTCTCTGCAGGACGGAAGCACGATGCGCCCGTTTTGTCGAAAAGCACATCCACGCCGCCCTCCCGTAGCCACTGCGCGATGCGCGGAACCACGGCGCAGATTTCTTCTTTGTCAGGCTTGCAGCAAATTCCGGCGGCTTTGATCATGGTTGCATCACGGCTCGCGAGTTGCGGAGGATTGTATCGAATCGCAGTGGCGCGCGTGGAGAAAATATTCCTGATTGCCTTCCGCGCCAGTGACGTGGCTCGGCTGAACGCTCAGAATCGTAAGTCCGCATTTTTCCGCCGCAGCGCGCACGCTCGTGATGGCGCGTTCATGCAATTCCGCATCGCGAACGATTCCACCTTTCCTCACGAGCTTCTTTTCCAGTTCGAATTGCGGTTTGATGAGGATCAGAAATTCTGCGCCGGCCTGCGCGATCGCCGCGACCGCCGGTAAAATCTTCGTCACAGAAATAAAGGAAACATCTGCCGTGACAACCGCCACCGGCTCGCCGACATCAGCGGGCTTGAGAAATCGCGCATTCTTCTTGATTGTGCGCACACGCTCATCTCGCTGCAGCTTCCAATCAAGCTGCGCAATGTTCACATCAACCGCGTAAACGCACCTCGCACCGTGCTGAAGCAAGCAATCCGTAAATCCGCCATTCGACGAGCCAACATCGAGGCAAACCCTGCCGCGCACATCCACAGAAAAATCCGCAAGCGCGCCTTCGAGCTTCGCGCCCGCACGGCTCGCGTACTTGGAATCAGCTCCGCTGATTTCGATTTGCGAGTCAACCGCCACGCTCTCGCCTGCTTTACGCGCGTTTTGGCCATTGACGCGTACTTGCCCTGCGAGAATCATCGCTTGCGCACGTTGGCGCGAAGGCGCAAGTCCGCGTTCAACCAGCAGCACGTCGATTCTGCACGTTTTCGTGCGCATGGGAAATTATCAGGAAGAATCCTCGGCCGCCCAGCGGCGGCAGAATAGCTGTCGAGTCGAGTAAGAAAATAACTTGTGCAACAGCGGGGGCGGTCATTGGCATCTACCGCCAATTCAAAACGAAAATCAGCTCGGTCAGATCACGCGCGCCGCGAAAGCAAATAATTTGCCAGTTCGCGCAGCCGCGCCCCGCGATCACCGTAGCAATCCAGTTCACGATGCGCGCGCTGGCTCAGTTCCTGCGCGAATGTGCGCGATTTCTCGATTCCAAAAACGGCTGGATACGTCGCCTTTTTCTGCACCTGATCTTTCCCGGCAGTTTTTCCTAACGCCACAGACGATTCTTCCACGTCCAGAAGATCATCAATCACCTGAAACGCCCAGCCAACCGCCTCACCAAATCGCCCCAGCCGCGCCACATCTTCATCATGTGCACCGCCTGCAATCGCGCCCGCTACAACCGAAGCGCGAATCAGCGCCGCGGTCTTCGACCGATGAATGTATTCGAGCGCCGCGCCGTCGACTTGCTTGCCCTCCGCTTCCACGTCCGCCACCTGTCCGCCGACCATTCCATTCACCGTCCCCGCAGCATGGCCAATTTCCGAAATGATGCGCACGCGCCGCTCGGCCGCGATGTTCGCATTTGATAGCGTCTCGAACGCCAGCGTCAGCAGCCCATCTCCGGCAAGGATCGCCATCGCCACGCCGAATTTCTTGTGGCACGTCGGTTTTCCGCGCCGCAGATCGTCATTGTCCAGAGCCGGCAAATCATCGTGAATCAATGAATAGGTGTGGATGAATTCCAGCGCGCATCCAGCCGTCGCCGCCGCGTCGACGTGCTGCGAAAAAACGCGCGCGGATTCGTAGCAAAGAATCGGCCGGACGCGCTTGCCCCCGGCAAAAACGCTGTAACGCATCGCCTGGTGAATTGTGCTGGGTCGCGTCGATTCAGCGGGCAGCAGCTTTTCGAGCGCGGATTCGATGACAGACTGGTCTTCTGCAAAAAACGAAGGCTGGCTCATGGAATGTTTTTGAAATATCGCAGCGTCCGCAAATAATTCGCAAAATTCAACGCTGCGATGTCGGGGGTTCGTCGCCCGTGTCGAATGGCTCAGCCGCGAGCTTGCCGTCCGCCTTCCGCAGCAGAATTTCGACTTTACCCTCGGCCTCTTCGAGCTGCTTCTGGCAATCGCGCGAAAGGTTGACGCCCTCTTCGAAAAGCTTCATCGCTTCGTCCAAAGGCAGGTCCGTCGATTCGAGGCGCTTCACGACCTCTTCGAGCCGCGCAAGCGATTTTTCGAATTCGCCTTTGCGCGCCGGTTCCGGCGCCTTGTTCGGTGTGGCAGGCATGGACGCACATTCTATCGCACGAACGCATCAAGGCAAAATGGAGTTGCGCAGATTCGCCACACACAGTGAATACGCGCGTGACTCTTGACGCAAGCTAGCCTCGCTCTATCGCGCTTCGTCGCACCGCTCTTGCTACAATCGCGATAGAGCTTGGGGGAAGCTTCGAATCAATGATTGTCCTGCGCCTTTTTTCAATTTTGGTGCTGATCGCGATCAACGGATTTTTCGCGGCCGTTGAGTTTTCCCTCGTCGCCTTGCGCCAATCGCGGATTCGCCAGTTAGTCAAGCAAGGGAATGCGCGCGCAAAGATCGTCGAGGCGCTTGCCGCGGACATGGGCACGGTAGTTTCCGGCGTGCAGGTGGGAATCACCCTGACCAGCCTGGCTCTCGGCTATCTGGGCGAGCTCACCCTGGCGCGATTTCTCGACCCTCTCTTCCGCGACGTTCCAGGGCGCTACGCAACTCTTGCCGCGCATAGTGCAGCTCTGGTTGTGGCCTTCGGCCTGCTGACCGTGCTGCAAGTCGTCCTCGGTGAACTGGTCCCGAAAAATCTGAGTCTCGCGCAGGCCGAGCGCGTCGCTCTTCTTGTCGCGCGTCCGTTTCAGTGGTTTTTGAACACGTTTCGCTGGGCGATTGAGCTTCTCGACGCCTTCGCCGGAAAATTTGTGAAGGCGCTCGGCGTCAAGAGCACTCGTGCTCATGCCGCGATTCGCTCCGAAGAAGAGCTGCGCATTCTCGTCGAGCAGGCCCGCGAACGAGGCGTACTCGCTCCTGCGGAAGAGCGCTTTATCCACGGCGCGATGAATCTCGGCGACGTGCAAGTCCGCGAAATCATGGTTCCGCGCCCGGACATTCATGCACTTCCTGCCGATGCCTCTCTCGAAGACGTGATGAAAATCATTGCCATCACGCAGCGCTCCCGTATTCCTGTGTATCAGGGCACGCTCGATCACGTCCTCGGTTTCGTGCACATCAAGGATCTAATCTGGATCTTGCTCGATCGCGCCCGGCGCACCGAAGACGATCAGCCCTCATCGGAATTCCATCTGAAAAACATTCTCCGCGACGTTCTCATCGTGCCGGAAACGAAGCCCGCCATCGAACTGCTGCTCGAATTTCGCACGCATCGCACGGGATTGGCGATGGCCGTGGACGAATTCGGCACAATTCTTGGCCTCGTGACGCTCGAAGACATCCTCGAACAAATGGTCGGCGAGATTCACGACGAATTCGACGTGGTCGAGCATCCGCTCACTCTCGCCGACGGCTCCATGATTTTTGATGCATCGCTCAAAATTCACGATCTGGCCCAATTTCACGTAAACTTGCCGGAAAACTTCGTCTACGAAACTCTCGCCGGCTTCGTCCTCAGCCATTTGGGATTCCTGCCGCGCGGCAGCGAAAGCTTTGAAGACCACGGCTATCGCTTCACCATCATGGAAATGGAGGGCCGCCGCATCTCGCGCGTGAAAATCAAGCGCCTCGACGACGTGAGTGCGCTCACGCCTTCCGTAGAAAAAGTTACCGTCGGCGCCTCGTCAACGCCTCCAGCGGCAGCTTCATCTGCGGGCGTGTCATCGCCGGCGCCCTCCGAATCCCGCAGCTCCTCGCGTCGCGCGCGCAGAAAGCGTCACCAAAACGCCCGCAAAGACGCTCAAGAAAACGCTCAGGAAGATCAATGACGCGCTACATCTCCCTTCGCCTCGCCTATTCGCTTCCTGCAATCTGGCTGATTATCACTATGGTTTTTGCGCTCGCGCACATAATTCCCGGCGATCCTGTCCAGCAAATGCTCGGCGAAGGCGCAACTCTTTCCGATCAGGTGCAATTGCGCCACGCGCTCGGCCTCGATAAGCCCGTTCCCGTGCAGTACGGCGATTATCTGACTGGAGTCCTGCGCGGCAATTTTGGCAAATCGTTCCGCTTTCAGCAACCAGTCTTGGGTGTCGTCCTCGAACACTATCCCGCCACGCTCGAACTCGCCCTCGCCGCTCTGATTGTTTGCTGCGCGATTGGAATCCCTGCCGGAATCATCGCCGCGCAGCGCCGCGCTACGCTCACCGACCATGCCGTCGGATTTTTCACGCTTCTCGGGCTCTCCGTTCCGAATTTCGCGCTTGGCCCGCTGCTCATTCTGATTTTTTCCGTACTGATTGGATGGCTTCCGGTCAGCGGACGCGGCGGCCTTTCTCATCTCATTTTGCCCGCCATCACGCTCGGCGCCGCGCTCGCTGCAATTTTGACCCGCATGGTGCGCACCTCCGTGCTCGAACAGCTTTCGAGCGATTACGTTCGCACCGCACGCGCCAAAGGGCTAAGCGAACGCGCCGTTTTGCTCCGCCACGCCTTCCGCAACGCATTGATTCCCATTCTGACGATTCTCGGTTTGCAATTCGGCACGCTTCTCGCCGGCACCATCGTCACAGAAACCATTTTCTCCTGGCCGGGAATTGGCCGCCTCGCGGTGCAAGCAATCGAAGCCCGCGATTATCCTCTTCTGCAGGGCTGCATCCTCGTCATCGCAATTTCCTACGTCCTCGTGAACTTGCTCACCGACATGGTTTACGCCTTCGCTGACCCGCGGGTGCGACTGCAATGAAAGCTCTCCGCGAATTTCTCCGCCACAGCGCCCCGGGCGCAATTGGCTTCGCACTCTGCGTGCTGCTGTTCGTTCTCGCAATCGGCGCGCCGTGGCTCTCGCCGTACAATCCCAACTCGCAAAATCTCCCGCAGCGCCTCGAAGCGCCAAGCGCAACGCATTGGATGGGCACCGACGAGCTCGGCCGCGACGTCCTTTCTCGCGTGATTTATGGCGCGCGCGTTTCAATGTCCGTCAGCGTGTGCGTGGTATTTGGTGCCGGAATTATCGGACTCGCTCTCGGCGCGCTCGCCGGCTATTTCGGCGGCTGGTTCGACGGCATCGTGAATATCGTTCTCATCAACGCATTTCTTTCCTTCCCCGGTATTTTGCTGGCGATTGCATTCGCCGCGTTTCTCGGCCCCGGCCTCGGCAACGTGATTATCGCGCTCACAATCACCGGATGGGCGGGATACGCACGCCTCGCCCGCGCCCAGGTCCTGCAAGCGAAGGAAATGGACTACGTCGCGGCCGCGCGTTCGCTCGGCGCGTCCCACTGGAGAATTTTGTGGCGGCATTTGCTGCCGAACATCATTCAGCCTGTGCTCGTGCAGGGCACCATCGCGCTCGCGGGCGCGATCCTCGCCGAATCAACTCTCAGTTTTTTGGGATTGGGCGTCCTCGCACCCATGTCCAGCTGGGGCGCGATGCTCAACGATTCGCGCGGCCATCTTTTCGACGCGCCGCACATGGTGGTTTTCCCCGCGCTGGCGGTGGCCTGCGCCGTTCTCGCCTTCAACATGCTCGGCGACGCCCTCCGCGACTGGATGGACCCTCGCACCCGCGCCTACTTGATCGTCACCGATTTAGCGAGATAGTACGAGATGAACGGCAGACACTCAGCCTTTGAGTTCAACGTCACCTTTCCCGACGTTACAGACGTTGCAAAGCACTTGAAGATTTTCGAGCACTGTCTCTCCACCTTTGCTCCAGGGTTTTACATGATCAACGTGAAGGCGTACGCCGTCCCTTGGTGTTGCCCCACATAATCGACAACGCGCTCCGTCCCTCACCAAAACTAGCGCACGCAGCCTCCAGTTGATATTCCGGGGCGTTCTCCTTCCTGCTTTCTCCTCACGCAGGTTGGATTCGGGCAGCAACTTACCTTCGTTGGCCCATTTGACAAACTGTGCCAGCGCATTGCGCCATGTGCGAAATCGGCATGCGTAGGTGTTCCAAGAGAATCGAGACGGGCCGGGCCTCAAATCACGAGATCGAGGCTGTCGTCCGAGAGCGGTCCAAACCTCCACTAAGTTTACGAAAAGTTCTTCGTCCGAAATATTCCGATTGATTGTGCGCTGAAGATCGGCCTTATCGATGGCAGCGTTCCACGAGCCGAAACGCCCAGCCAGGGTGCTTGCCGTAAACCGCCCTTTGTCGTTGTACTCGCGAAAGGTTACTTGATTCTTGCCGAGCTCCCGCGCGACGCGCCGCAGGTCGGTTAGCAGTTCATCGTTCGGAACGTCACGATGGAAGGGTTCTAGTTCGTAGCTCATCGTTGCATGGTACGAACATGCGCAACGCACCGTCAAATCGGCAAAAGGTGGGCACTACGCGAATTCTACGCTGACTTCCGCGCCGCGACTCGCGCCTGTAGTTTTCGCAGCACTCCCTCGATTTACCGCCACCTCAAAAAATCCGCTGGAGCCCAAAATCAGAATCGGTTCGTTCGGCGCGCCATTGCCAAAAGTCTGCGCCAGTCGCGAAATTTCCGCAGTCCCGACGCGCATCTTGAAATTCGATCCCGCGAGAACCTGCGGCAAATCCTCTTCTCTGAAATTCGTCAGCAAATTCCCAAAATTATCGGCTCGCAGCACCACGCCTTTCGCGCCATTCCCCGCGGGTTTCGGCTTCGGCAGCGTGAAGCGCACGAAATCCGTGATCTCCTCGCCGAACGAACCGCTCTGCCCGTTTTTCGATAGCCACGCCGCAACGGGAGAAAAAATGTCGCGTCCATGAAACGTGCTGCTCACCGGCTGCAAAAAATAATGCTCCGCGGTGATGTGCCGCACCGCGAGCGCTTCTTCGCTCTGATAAACCATCGACAGCACGCCATTATCCGGCGCGACAAAATAATGTTGCCCCGCGCTCACCAGCAGCGGACGCCGCTCCGTCCCAACGCCCGGATCAACCACCACCACATGAATCGTCCGCGGCGGAAAAAATCTGTACGCCGTTCCAATCGCCAGCGCGCCGTCCAGTAAATCGTACGGCAGAATTTTGTGCGTGATGTCGATGATTTCCGCGTCCGGCTGAATGCTCAGAATCACGCCCTTCATCGAGCCGACAAGCGAATCCGCCGTGCCAAAATCCGTCGTAAGCGTGATGACCGGTCGCGCCAAATTTGTCTCCTGAGTGATGCGAATACAATTCTGGAGCGAGATGCAACCCCAGTTGCACGATGCAATTCGCGCCGAACCTCAGTTTGTCAAACTTACCCATCGGACGCAATCCGCCGCCGCATTCCAATTTCCAGCTTTGAAATTTACAAGGGTGACGCAAATTACCTTTGGACTGTCATTCCGATGAGCCTGCCCGCCGAACGCCAGCTAAAGAAACAAACGCCCCTACCATTGTCATTCTGAGGAGGATGCGACGAGCATCCGACGAAGAATCTGCATTTTGCCGACGAAATACGCGGACTGTGCGGAAGGTCGCACGCTGCTGCTACTCTGCCAGCAGCAAACTCTGCGCGTACGGCCACTCCGCGTCCACCCACTGCGCTTCGCACTGGAATCCCGCCCGCAATCCCATTTCTGCCGCTTCGTCGCAGCGATACTTATGCGAGCTCTCTGTCCATATCGTTTCGTCCGCATCAAGATGCACTTCAAGCGACGCGCCGACAACATGCGCCGTTTGCGCGCGCGTCGAGCGCAAATGCATTTCAATCCGCCGCTGTTCAGAGTTGTACCGCGCCTCATGCGTGAACGAACTCAAATCGAAATTCCCATCGAGCTCGTGATTGATGCGAGCCAGCAGATTCAGATTGAATGCCGCCGTCACTCCTGCCGGATCATCGTATGCAAGCAGCAGCTCGCTCACCGATTTTTCCAGGTCCGTCGCGAGCAGCAGCGCATCACCGGGATGCAAAATCCCGCGAACTTCGCTCAGAAATTGCGTAGCAGCGGGACGGTCGAAATTTCCAATTGTGCTGCCCAGAAAAAGTACGAGCAGGCATTCCCCCGGTTTTCGCCGCGATGCCACGTCGAGCAAACCATCCAGATATGCGCGCTCGAATCCCACAATGCTCACGGAATCAATTCGCCCCAGCTCCTGCCAGCAGCGCGACAGCGCCGTACGCGAAATGTCGATCGGATAATATGTCACCGGCTGCCGTCGCGAGAGCGCTTCCAGAATCCAGCGCGTTTTCGTTCCACTTCCTGATCCCAATTCCGCCACTGCGACAGGAGAAGGCAATCGGTCAATGATTTCCTCCGAATGCCGCTTAAGCAAACGCGCGCCCGCACGTGAAAGTCCGTATTCCGGCAACAGCGTGATCACTTCAAAAAGCGCTGAGCCGATCTCGTCGTACAAATATTTAGAAGGCAGTTCCTTCTGCGGATGCTTCGTCAGTCCCGCGCGAACATCTTCGGCGAAATCCGCGCGCGCGTTTCCTAATACTCCATGCGTGTAAACTCTCGCCGGACTCGCCATGTCATCGCTCCACTGTACGGAATTTCGCGTAGACGTACGGATAATGCGGCTGGAACCAGTTGCGGAACGACCGCCGCAGCATGCACGCCGCTGTGCGCGGCGAACCGCCCTTCATCACAAAATGCTTGCCGTCAAAAAAATTCGCCGAGTAGCCGGGATAAAAAGGAAAAGCCGCGAATCCGGGAAATGGCCCAAATGCACTCGATGTCCACTCCCATCCATTGCCGAGAAGATCGTGCACGCTAAACGCGCTCTTGCCTGCGGGGTGCGCATTCACCGGCGCAGCATCCCACCGCGAAAAATCAAAGTTCCCGCGTTCAGGCGTTGGCTCGACGTCTCCCCACGGATACTCGCACTCGCTCTCCGTTGGTGTGCCGTACGCCGCGCGATGCCACTGTGCTTCCGTCGGCAGCAACCGATTTTTCCACCGCGCGTATGCCGACGCTTCCGCGTAGCTCACGTATACCGGCCAATCGAGCGGAAGCGGCAGCTCCTCGAACATTCCGCGATATTTCCAATTCGCGCCATCTCTCTTCCAGAATAGCGGATGGGAAATCTGCGCCGAATTCTTCCAGTTCCAATCGTCAAGCCGCCAGAGTTGATCATTTTCGTAGCCGCGCGCATTCACGAATTCCAGAAATTCACCGTTCGCCACTGGATACGCGCTGATGCGGAACTGCTCCACATTGGCGCGATTTGCCTCGAACTCGTTGTCCCATCCGAAGCGGCCGCGGCCGCTGTCGCGCCGCAAGCCAAGCGTCGCTGTGCCGGCGGGAATTTGCACCATACTGTTCGCGATAGAAGTGACACCCGCATCGCTTGTCGCTGCAGACTTGTAATCGCTGGGCGCATTCTTCTGCTCGTAATTCAATTGGTGCAGCAGATATGCCAGCGTCTCCGCGTGCATCAACCGGTGTTCGATCGCGATATTGAGCAAAGTCCCATTCGCAATTATTTCCGGTAAATAACTCGCAGGCTCGCTCAGCGCCGCGTCGATTCGCTCGCGCAGCCGCTCGTTGTATGCGTGGACTTCGTCGGCAACAGGCCAATCGCTTGGCACGTCATGCGGAAGCTGCCCATCCACCGGATCGATTCCAAACGCGAAGAGCTGTTCGTACTCGGCGTGAAAGCTCGGATGATGCAAGACGTCGCGGGCGATCAAATTCCAATCGAATGCTTCCAAATGGCCGAGATAAAAAATCAGCCGGTGACGCTCAGGAATGGGCCGCTCGTAGATCGCTTCTGGACGAATAACCGCGAAGAGCGCGTCCGTTCGCTTTCGCGCGTCCGCCAGCCGCTCCAGCAGCGGCTGCAGAGACTCCTTCGCCATTTTCGCGATTGGCATCAGAACTCCCGGAGGGCCAGTTTCCTTTTTACCCCTTCATGCGTTTCGCCACAACCTAAACTTAGATTCACGCATGCACTCATTGGATGCGGCCAAATTCGCGTCCGCCAATTCCAGCACGGTGCGTGCGGCCACGCTGGCGGCGAAGATTAAAAATGTACGCGCAATACCTCTCGAATCGATACGAAAACACACTTCATCCAAGCTACGTTGTCCATATCCGGACAAAAAACTCGCAAACTCTGTATCGGGTCGGCAAACAGCGTATAATTTTCTAAAGGAATAAGAAGTCGTGCAGAGTTTACAAATTCTCCCGGAAACTGAATCCCTCCATGAAGCCCGCTGGTGGGACACCGACGCGAACGGCAAAATCCACTGCTATCTCTGCCCGCGCCATTGCCACATCGGGGAAGGGCAGGCCGGCTTCTGCTTCATTCGCGTCAATCGCGGAGGCAAACTCTACAGCCTCGGCTACGCCTCTCCCGCCGCCATTCAGATCGATCCCGTCGAAAAAAAGCCCCTCAATCATTTTCTTCCCGGTACAAAAATCTTTTCCATGGGCACTGCTGGATGCAATATGGGCTGCTTTTTCTGCCAGAACTGGGACATTTCCAAATCCCGCAGCGACCAGGTCCACTCCACGCACGCTGAACCGGAGCAGGTCGTCGAACTTGCCATTCGCTACGGTTGTCCCTCCATCGCCTTCACTTACAATGAGCCGACCATCTGGGCCGAATACGTCATCGACATTTGCAAAATCGCGCACGCCCGCGGCCTCAACACCGTGATGGTCTCGAATGGATACATCACGCAGGAAGCGTTTCATGAAGTCTACGATCACGTTGACGCCGCAAACATCGACTTGAAAGCTTTCACGGAAAATTTCTACGGCAAAATCACGCTCACGCATCTCGAACCGGTCCTCGAAACTCTCGTGCGCTTGAAAAACGAAACCAATGTCTGGTTCGAAATCACCAATCTGATGATTCCCACGCTCAACGATGACGAAGCCGAAACGCGCAAGCTCGCCGAATGGATTCTCGCGCATCTCGGCCCCGACGTCCCTTTGCACTTCACCGCGTTTCATCCCGATTTCAAATTGCAGGACAAGCCACGCACGCCTCCCGAAACTCTGCATCGCGCGCGCAAAATCGCTCGTGAAGTTGGACTGCATTACGTCTACGAAGGAAATATCTTCAGTGATGGCGGCAATACTCACTGCCCGCAATGCAACGCCCTCTTGATCGAACGCTCGTGGCACGACGTCCGCAAGAATATTTTGCGAGACGGCGCCTGCCCCAAATGCAATCTCCGCATCCCGGGTGAATGGAAGAACCGTAGAGGATTCGCAGTAGATGCAATGCACACGGGGACCTCCCGTGCGTCACGCGATCTGTTCGACACCCTGAATTTGTAGAAGAGGTTGAGGAAATATCAGCGCCAGTGAGTGTAGTAGCCGGGGCCGACGCGCAAGTCGTGGTGCCACGCAACGGGAAAGCTCCACCAGGCAATCGTGCCGAGGATGGCTTGGATGACCGCGAGCGGCAGAATGTTTCTGTGGCGCGCGAAAAGCCAGGCGAAAACAATTCCGCCGACGAAGGTCAGGGGCACGAGAACTGGATTCGGCCAGTGGCACGAAGCAAAAATGATTCCGGTGAGCAGCTCCGCGATCCACTCGCGGCGCAAAAGTGAAAGGAAGCGATTATTGAGGAGGGAATTGAGGGCCACCTGCTGCAAAAGGCAAAAAGCGAAGTAGCTCCAGAGCCGCGAAGGCGACCGCAGAGTCGCGGGAATGTGGCGCGGCTGGCCGAGGATCAGCCCCGTGGCGATGAGCAGCGCGGCCATAATTACAAAAGCAACAAAGGCCCATTTCGTCGCAGCCCACAAATTGTCCGCGCGCCAGCCGAGCGTTTTCGGCGTATCGCGATGCAACAAAAAACTCGCCGCGATCCACACCGGGAAAATAATCCACGAATAGCGCGCGGTGAACTCCAGCCGCCAAATGAACAGCAGGACGTAGATCGGGATTCCGATTACGTCGATCAGCGAGAGGATGCGCAGCACGCGAGTTGTCATGCACTTAGTGGGATGCGCGTACGAGCTTTTCAGCCAGCACGAGCGCTGCGTCCAAATTTAATGCGGAATGCGCGGAGAGCGCGTCGCAGGAAATATCGGGGAAGCCGCGCCGCGTGAGCTCGGCAGGCAAATGCTCGAGAATTGTCCGCGAATTGCGCGCAAGCAAGTCGCCGATCGCTTCAAACAGGATGCCATGATCGTTGTCGCGCCACGAATATTTCCGCAGCCGTTGGCATATTTCTCGCCGCTGCGCGATGTCTTTGCCGTCCGCACACAAGAATCGCAGCAGCTGTTCTTCGGTTTCAGCGCAGGAAACAGGATTGTTCTTCGAATGCATCAAAGCTCGGCGTGACCATCCTGCTCGATTCTAGCTTGCATCGCAGCGCATGGAAACATTTTGGCACTTCGGCGCGTACTTGCAATGTGCGCATGAAAACCGTATTTCGAAGCTTCACTTGGGTCGCATTCTTTTGCGTTGCGGTGACGATTGTCACTGCTATGCCGCGAGCATGCTTCGCACAGTCAGCGGGCAAAATTATCGAGGCGTCGGTTCGCGCGCTTGGCGGCGCGAAAGCGATGCAAAGAATACGTTCGGCAGACTGGGAAGGAACGATCCGCGAGGATAACGGGGCCGATATCGGTGAATTTACTCTGATCACGGCTGCGCCCGGGGAGTTTTACCGCGAATTTGTGCTGGGGCCGGAGCAAATTGCGGAGGCGTGCAATGCGAGTTCTTGCTGGAGCGAACAGGGCAGCGGGAATCTTTACACCCTCTTCGGTTCGGAAGAGAAGCGCGCTGAAGCCACGGGCCGCTATTTGAATTTTTCACTGGCGAATTACAAGAAGCTGAAAATTCAGGCGAGCTACGCCGGCACGGAGAATGTGGACGGAAAGCCCGCGGATGTTGTCGAACTGACGATTCCCCCTGGCGAGAAGCGCCGCGTGTATTTCGACCGTGCGACGCATTTCATTGTGAAGGAAACGATTGAAGCAGCCGAAGGGCCGCCGAGCGAAGCAAAATCGTCGGGCCAGCTCTCGAAGGTCGCGAGCGCGGGCTCATTCGGCGGCGCGGAAGAAATTGACTATGCCGACTATTGCGCGGTACAAGGCGTGATGGAGCCGTTCCAGCTCACCATCCAACAAGACGGGCGCACGTTTCAGGTTGCCGTCAATCGCATTTCTTTCAATGCCGCCGTGAATGCGTCCACTTTTGATTTTCCGAATCTCTCGAAAAAGCCGCTGCCGGATATTGCCGTGCTTCTCACGGCGGTCGATAAAAACCAGAAGCAGATCGATGAAATTCAGAAAGACTATGGGTGCATGAAATTGGAGGAAGACGACAACGTCAATGGAAAGGGTGAGATCACAAAGCGTACCACGACGCTCTACCAGATTTCCTATATTCACGGTAACGAAATGGCGCGAAAAATCGAGGTGGACGGAAAGCCGCTGAGCGCTGCCGAAGAACAAAAGGAAGATGAGCGCCTGCAAAAGGAGGTGGCGCGATACGACAAAGAAGCGGCGGACCCAAATCCGAAGAAGAACGACGATGACGTCGGCATTTCGGATTTCTTGCGTGTATCGCGCTTCACCAATCCGCGATGGGAGCGTTTTCGGGGGCAGGATGTGGTGGTTTTCGACTTTGGGCCGAATCCAAATTACAAACCGGAGAAGCTCGTCGACAAATTCATCTATGATCTGGTTGGAACGGTTTGGGTGGATCCGCAGGCGGAGGATATTGCGCGGCTCGAAGCGCGCTTCGACAATTCATTCAAGATCGGCGGCGGAGTGCTGGCGTCGCTGCAAAAAGGCTCAGCGTTCCAGTTTGAGCAGTCTCGCGTGAATAACGAAGTGTGGCTGCCATCGTATGACGAAGTTCACGTCGGCGCGAAATTTCTGCTCGTGAAAACATTTCGCGCCAACGTGATCGATCATTATTACGACTATCAGAAATTCCATGTTGCAACACAGCAGAAAATCGCTCCGCCGCAAAAGCGATGAACTGGGCGGACAGGTTCCGTGCTTGGCGGGGTGGCGAATTTGCAATCCCGCTGTGGTGGGACGCAGCCAGTTACGCTATAATCACGTCGAATTTGGCCTACTTGTAGGAGGGCCACGTGAGCCGTTCGCGCCTGCGTTTCGCTGTCGTTGCGTGTCTTGCCTCGCTTGTTCTCGCGCCCGCCGCCATTTGCCAGGCCGGAATTCCGACGGTGCCGGTGCCACCCGATCCTCTCGAACTCGTGAATAATGCGGTATCCCTCACTGAGCCAGAGCAGCGCGCCGCCGCATTGGAATTGCTCGAGCGAGCGCAGCAGAACTACAACTTCTATGCGCCGCACGCGCCAGCGTTCATCCTGAAGGTTTCATTCAATTCCAACGGACAATTGCAATACGAGGGGCCGGGGTCGATGGAAGAAACGTACGTTGGACACGAGGAGCGATGGACCGCGGAGTTTGATGGAACTTCCGTGTCTCGCCTGCTGAATGGCACAGGCGTGGGGTACGGTGTTGGGGGCGTCATCCCGATGCGAGTGCAAATGGTGCGCAGCGCGATTCTTTGGCCGCTCGGAACTATTGGGGCGAGGGCCATGATTCGGTCGGCGAACGTAAGCTACGATGGGATGCAGCTTACTTGTGTACTGACCTCGGGTTCCGTGCCGGACGCTCCAAGTCCGCGACAATGGGTTGAAAAGGAATACTGCATTGATCCGGAAACAGGGCTGCTGCACATTTGGTCGGAGGTCCCGGGCATATATATTTTGTATGACTATTCCAGCGCCATTCAATTCCACGGGCACACGATTGCGGGACGAATTACCGTGACGGAGAACGGGAGTCCGGTGCTACGAATTCGAGTGGACAGCCTCGCGGACGCAGGTCAGGTGGATCCGAGAGAGTTTATGCCGACACCGGAGATGCGCGCGCAGGGCCCCTTTGTTCTCTTATCGGGGCCGCGAAGAGAACCGCTTTTTGTGCGGCCATCTGCGAGCGAGAGGGCAACGATGATGCAGCCAGTCATTGTTCATGCGACGGTCAGCAGGGACGGCGACGTGATGGAAGAAGAAGCCCTGCAAAATTCGCCGGAACCGCTGGTTGAAAAAGCGCTGGAACTGGTGAAGAATCACAAATTCGCGTCGTCGGCTCGGCAGCTCGAAGTTTTTGTGAACGTCAAATTCTATTTGAGCCAGCCTTCTGAGGGCACGTCGAATTCCCAATAGGACAAAACCAGCACTGTGAAGGATAGATTTGGCGATCAGGCGGCGCGGCCGCAGCACTTTTTGTATTTCTTGCCGGAGCCGCAGGGGCACGTATCATTGCGGCCGACTTTCGCGCCGGTGCGGACCTGCTTTGGCGCTTCGGCTTTTTCGCGGCCAGTCTGGAACTGCAAATTCTGCTGTGTGCGTTGCTGGCGGCGTTCGATCTGTTTGGCGTCTTCTTCGGGCCGCGCGGGCTGCATCAGGTAGAGAAAGCGCACTGATTCGCGGTCGATGCGATCCATCATGTCTTCGAATAGAGTGAAGCCTTCTTTTTTGAATTCGACGAGCGGATCAATCTGACCGTAGCCGCGCAGGCCGATTCCTTCCTTCAGGTGATCGAGTGAGAGCAGATGGTCTTTCCATTGCGCGTCGACGATATCGAGCATGATGTGACGTTCGAGCCAGCGCATCATCTGGGTGCCGAATAGCTTTTCCTTTTCGTCGTAGCGAATCTTCGCCTTTTCGATGAGCGCGTCGAGCAACTGAGGTTGATTCATTTGCAGCGGGTCGATGCCTGACGATTTAATGTCGATGCCGAATTGGTTGAGCACTTCGCCGTTGAGTTGCGTGAGATTCCACTGATCGGGATGCTGCTCGCGCGGGCAGTAAGACTCGAGAAGATCGGTCATCAGGTCTTCGGTGAGGCCGAGAACATCTTCCTTCTGGTCTTTGCCTTCGAGAATGGCGCGGCGAATGGAGTAAATCGTCTCGCGCTGCTTGTTCATTACGTCGTCGTATTCGAGCAGGTGCTTGCGCGCTTCGAAGTTCTGCGCCTCGACGGTTTTCTGCGCGTTTTCGATGCGCTTCGAAATCAGCCGCGACTCAATGGGAATGCCTTCCTTCATGCCGAGCATGTACATGAACTTCTGAACTTTTTCGCCGCCGAAAATGCGGAGCAAATCGTCTTCGAGAGAAAGGAAAAATCGCGAAGAGCCAGGGTCGCCCTGGCGACCGGCGCGTCCACGCAACTGATTGTCAATGCGGCGGGCTTCGTGGCGCTCAGTGCCGAGAATGTGCAAGCCGCCAAGCGCGATTACTTTATCGTGTTCAGCGCGGCATTGCTCGGCGAACTGATCGTAAATCGGTTTCCATTGATCGGCAGGCACCTGGAAAATTCTGCCTTCCTGCTGAAAAAGAACCATAGCAGGAGCCATTGAGCCGTTGCTGCCGGAAACGGCCTCCTTTGAGGCTTCGTCGGCGGTTTCGGTTTTGGTTCCGGAGGCGTTGTTGCCGTCGCCAATCACGGAGCCTGCGGGCGCGTAGGGAATTGCGAGCTTGTTTTTGAGACAGTACTCGCGGGTCATAGCTTCAGGATTGCCGCCGAGCAAAATGTCGGTTCCGCGTCCGGCCATGTTGGTGGAAACGGTGACGGCGCCTTTGCGTCCCGCCTGCGAAACGATTTTCGCTTCGCGTTCGTGCTGCTTGGCGTTCAGAACTTGGTGCGGAATGCCGTGCTTCTTCAGTAACTCGGCAATTTTTTCGGATTTCTCGATGGAGATGCTGCCGATCAGCACAGGCTGGCCGCTTTCATGAAGCTGCTTAACGCCGGCGGCCTTCGAGCCGTCTTCCTGAATGATGCCGTTGACGACGGCTTCGAATTTCTCCTCTTCGGTGCGATAGACAACGTCGGGATTCTCGATGCGAATCAGCTCACGGTTCGTGGGAATCACGACCACGTCGAGGCCATAAATTTTGCCGAATTCTTTGGATTCGGTTTCCGCGGTTCCGGTCATGCCGGAAAGTTTTTTGTACATGCGGAAATAATTCTGAAACGTGACCGTGGCGAGAGTCTGATTCTCGCGTTCGATTTTCACGCCTTCTTTGGCTTCGATGGCCTGATGCAAACCGTCGGACCAGCGGCGTCCCGGCATTTGGCGGCCAGTGAATTCATCGACGATGACGACTTCGCCTTCCTTTACGACGTAATCGACGTCGCGGGTGAAAAGCGAATGCGCGCGCAGGCCCTGATAAACGTGATGAATGGTTTCGAGGTTCTGCGGATCGTACATGTTCGGCAAATTCAAGAGGCGCTCACATTTCGCGACGCCCTCTTCGGTGAGCGTAGCGGTTTTGTGCTTTTCGTCGAGCGTGTAATCAATGTCCTTGATTAGCTTCGGAACAATTTTGTCGATTTTGTAATACTTGTCGGTGGATTCTTCCGCGGGGCCGGAAATGATCAGCGGCGTGCGCGCTTCGTCGATGAGAATGGAGTCAACTTCGTCGACGATGCCGAAGTTGTGTCCGCGCTGGACGCAATCTTTCAGATCGTACTTCATGTTGTCACGCAGATAATCGAATCCGAATTCGTTGTTGGCGCCGTAGGTGATGTCTGCGCCGTAGGCGGCGCGGCGCTGAACGTCATCGAGGTCATGCACAATCACGCCGACGGTGAGGCCGAGCGTGCGATAAATCGGGCTCATCCATTCCGCGTCGCGACGAGCGAGATAATCGTTGACGGTAACGATGTGGACGCCGCGGCCGGTGAGCGCGTTGAGATAAGCGGGAAGAGTGGCAACGAGCGTCTTGCCTTCGCCAGTTTTCATCTCGGCGATTTTGCCGTCGTTGAGAACCATGCCGCCGATGAGCTGCACGTCAAAATGGCGCATGCCGAGCTTGCGGCGGCCGACTTCGCGGACCATGGCAAACGCGGGCACGAGGACCTGCGCGACTGCCTCCTGCATTTTCGGGCGGTACTCTTCGTCGCGAACCTCGATGCCTTCGAGCTTGGAAGTGACCTTGAGCTTCAGCTCGGCGGTGCGGACGCGAAAATCCTCATCGCTGAGCGCCTGCATTTCGGGCTCGAGCGCGTTGATGGCGGCAACAAGCGGATCGAGCTTCTTGATGTCGCGCTCGTGCTTCGTTCCGACGAAAATCGCTATTGCATTTTCAACTAGCTTCTCTGCATCCATCGCTTATCTTTTTCTTTGGCTCCTTGCCATGTTCCAAACCATTTCCAAAACACGTCCCAAGAGTTCTTTTTAATTAGATGCGGCGCTCATCGCCGTTACACAACATTTTAGCGCACTCGTTCAGCAGGCTGTTATGTTACATGGATTGTGCCGCTTATCGTGACTGTCTGTCGCTGCTAATGTTCCTAAGTGAGTATCTATTGTACGCGTTCGGCACGATTGGCGCAAAGCGGCCTGTGCGGCGGATTTGCCCGTGCAGCGGACGCGCGTCCTATGATTCAATGCAACTACCCGCGCAAAAGGAGGCTGCGAATGCCATTTCAGATCACGACGACAGTGACATGCTATCTGCTGCCCGATGACGGCGCGCAGGCGAAGGCTGATTTCTTGGCGCATTTGCTCGATCCCGGCGAGACGTGGATCATTGCGTACGCGTTTACGCTGACAGGTATGATCAATGACTTGCTGGCGGCGCACAAGGCGGGTATTCCGCTTCACATTTACCTGGATCACTCGCAGGAAGTTGGAACGGTGGAGAAGCCGCTGGTGCAGCAACTGGTGAGCGCAGGAGTGGAGGTGACGATTGGCACTTCGCCGGCGGGCTCGCAGTACATTTGCCACACGAAAGGAATGGTTTCTGATCCGGCGGCAAACGGTGGATCGCTGTGGTGCTGGGAAGGCTCGACGAATTTTTCATTGAGCGCATGGAAGCAGGTGAATACGGCGCTGGTGTTCGCGTCGCAGCAGTGGCGCGACGAGTTTGTGGCGCAGTTCCAGGGGCTCGTCGAGTATGCGTGGACGAATGAGAAGAGCATGCAGTTGATGTCTTCGCCGCCGCCGGATGCGGGCAAAGCGCCAGCGGCGACACGTGCACGGTATGGATTAAGTCCTGCGCCGAAGAACGGCGGCGCGGCATCGACGCCCAGCATCCCGAGTCGAAATTCAAAAGCAAAAAGCGGCAAGCGGAGATAAGAAAGCAGCGGCGAAAGCACGCGCAAAGGAGACATGCGCAGTTGCGAGCGCAAGTAGCGCGTTCTATCATCAATGCGGACGACCGAAAGGCGGAGTTTTCATGGCGGGCAATCCAGCGGAAAAGAAATTGACGGAACAGACGGTGTACGAGGCGCTGCGCACGGTGGAGGAGCCGGAGCATCATCGCAGCATATTGTCGCTGAACATGGTGCGCAGCTTGGTGGTGCGCGAAGGCGCGATTTCGCTGGTGGTGTCGCTGCTAAGGCCAGAGGAAGGATACCGCGTTGAGCTGGAGCGAAACATTCGCGCGACAATTGGGCGATTGCAGGGCGTGCAAGGTTTTGATTTGAAGTTTGAAGCGACCACTCCCGGCGGGCGGCGATTGCAGGACAAGCAGCCCATCACGGGCGTGAAGCATTTGATCGCGGTCGCGAGCGGCAAGGGCGGCGTAGGCAAAACGACCGTCGCGGTGAATCTGGCGATTGCGCTGCGGAAATTGGGCGCGAAGGTCGGTTTGCTTGACGCGGATGTGTACGGGCCAAACGTCCCGCTGATGCTGGGAACGAACGAGCAGCCGCGTGCACTCGCGGAAAATGTAATCGTGCCGGTGGAAGCGTACGGGCTGAAAATTATTTCGATGGGGCTGCTGAATCCGGGCGACCGTCCGCTGATTTGGCGCGGGCCGATGCTGCACGGAGTGATGCAGCAATTCTTGCGCAGCGTGCAATGGGGCGAGCTGGATTATTTGATTATTGATTTGCCGCCGGGGACGGGCGACGTGCAGCTTTCGCTGGTGCAGTCGGTGGCGGTGACGGGCGCGATGATCGTCACTACGCCGTCGATTGTGGCGCTGGCGGACGTGCGCAAGGCGATTGAGATGTTCCGGCAAGTGAACGTGGAAATTCTCGGCATCGTCGAGAACATGAGCTATTTTTCGTGTCCGCACTGCGAGCAACGCATTGACGTGTTTGGCCACGGTGAAGGCGCGAGCATGGCGCGGACTTTTGGCGTGCCGCTGCTCGGGGAAATTGAAATTGATTCGCAGATTCGCATCGGCGGAGACACGGGCAAGCCGGTGGCGTCGTTGGGCGAAGACGCGCCCGGTGCGAAGAGCATTTTCGCGATGGCGCGCGCCGTGGAAGCGAGGCTGACGGACACGAGCCGCGCCACAGCGGCCGCTGCGCCTAACGTGCAGATCCTCTGAGAATGCGTTCGCGAACGTCGGCCACGTTGTGCGCGGCATTTTTGATGATGGCGGCGCTGGTGGCTTTTCTTGTGGCAGGTTGCGGGCCGAATCGGGCAGGCGAGTCCGACGCGCAGCTTGGATTGAACGCGGAGCAATCGGTCGGCCGCGCGGTTTTCAACGAGCGATGCGCTTCCTGCCACTACCCCTATTCCTCAAGCAGCCTGCACGGACCGGGGTTGGACAAGCTATACCGGAAGAAATACTTGCCGAGCGGCCTGCCGGCAAACGACCGCTTCGTCACGCAGACGATTCTCAGCGGGCGCGGGATGATGCCGGCGGAAGGTGCGACGCTCTCTGATGAGCAGCTCCGCGAGCTGATTGCGTATTTGCATACGCTGTGAGCCAGCGCCTTTGGCCGCCTTGTCAGCCTCGGATGCGTGTGTTAATTTCGCAGGTCAGTTGAAAACGCTTCCAAGTCACACTCGGAGCACAATTTGATACGCACGTACCGCGGGCGCGAGCCGCAGGTGGCCGCGTCGGCCTATATTGACGAAGCGGCGACAGTGATTGGCGATGTACAGATCGGCGAGGAGTCGAGCGTCTGGCCCGGCGTAGTCATTCGCGGCGACGTGCACTACGTTCGCATCGGCGCCCGAACGAATATTCAAGACGGTTCGGTGCTGCACGTGATGCGCGACGAGCATCCGCTGGTGTTGGGCGACAATGTGACGATTGGGCATGGCGTCGTGTTGCACGGCTGCACGATTGAGTCGCGGTGCCTGATCGGGATGGGCTCGATTATTCTGAATGGTGCGCGGATCGGCACAGGCTCGATTGTCGCGGCGGGGACGCTGGTGACCGAAGGCACGATTGTGCCGCCCGGGAGCTTGTTCATGGGGCATCCGGGGAAGTTGAAGCGCGCGTTGACGGACGCGGAGCAGAAGGGAATTGACGGATACGCGGAGCGGTACGTGGAATATGCGAAAACGTATCGCGAAGAGGTGAAGGAGCAGGGAGGCAAAGAGTCGCGGTAGTTTTTTTTTCTGTCATTCCGAGCCCGTCCCGATGTATTGAATCGGGACGGTGCGAGGAATCTGCTGTCCGTATTTGTAAAAAAGCAAAAGCAGATTCCTCACGCCGTTCGCCGAAGACGGGCGACCGGGTTCGGAATGACAATGAGAGCGCGGAGCGGTTGGGAGATGAGCGTCAACGTGCTCTGCGAGTCGCGCGGGCAGGGCAAGCCCTGCCCCTACGAAGGCCACGGCAAGGCGGCGTCGAGTTCCGGTTGCATGGCGTGCAACCGGAATCCGCGAAGCGGACCGCCGCACTCCAAAGAAGCTGAGGCGAGTTGAAAGGCAGATGAGCGAGGGAGCAAAACGCGAAAAGGACGAGCGGCCGGCGAAAGAGGTCCGCCAAGGCGGGCAGGAGCGGAGGCAGTTTCGCGCGATCAAAGGCACGCGGGACATTCTGCCTCCTGATACGGCGCTGTGGAACTGGTTTGAAGCGACGGCGCGGGAAGTGATAGAGGCGTACAACTTCGCGGAGATACGCACGCCGATTTTCGAGGAGACGGAGTTGTTTGCGCGGGCGGTTGGCGTGGAGACCGATGTTGTGAACAAGGAGATGTATTCGTTTGAGGTATACGAGTCGGATGAACTTGTCGAACGTCGCTACATGGTTGCGAATTGGCCGTGGAATTTCGACCAATATGATTTCTTTAGACAGCAGATTGCTCCCCGTTTTGTGGAGACCTTGAAAATTGCTGTGGATAAAGGCCAAATTGTCCGCGACGCTGCTAATCTCAGGATTTACGAAGAGATAAAAACAGCGATGGCGGATCTAATGGACACCGGCGTCCAGTATGGCAAGAACGCATTCGATCGTTTTCAATCGGCAGCACGCGCCCTTCTGATTGGTGAATCCATAACGCTTCGGCCGGAGGCGACGGCGAGCGTGTGCCGGGCGTACATCGAGCATGGGATGCAGACGCGTCCGGGGGATCAGAAACTTTACTACGTGGGGCCGATGTTCCGGCGGGAGAGGCCGCAGAAGGGGCGTTACCGGCAGTTCTATCAGATTGGCGCGGAGGTGCTGGGCACGTCGGACGCACCGGCGATTGACGCGGAGCTGATCGAGATGCTGACCGTGTTGATCGGGCGCTGCAAGATTGAAAAATGGACGCTGCTGATTAATTCGATTGGGTGCCCCGATACGCCAGAACGAAAGGGCTGCCGCCCGAAATACGTCGAGCTGCTGCGCGCGGAGTTGCGCAAGCCGGAGATTTTTTCGAAGCTTGGGCCGGACAGCCAGAGGCGCGTGGAGACGAATCCGCTGCGCGTGATGGATTCGAAGCTGCCAGAGGAGCAGCCGGTCATCGAGAAGCTGCCGAAGATTTCGGAGCATTTGTGCGCGGAGTGCCGCGAGCATTATGAAAAACTGAAAAGCGAACTCGCGCTGCGAAAAGTCCCGTTCACGGAATCGCCGCGGCTGGTGCGCGGGCTCGACTATTACATGCGGACGACGTTTGAGATTACCAGTCCCGTGCTGGGCGCGCAGAATGCGTTGTGCGGTGGCGGGCGTTACGACGGGCTGGTGGAGATGCTCGGCGGGCCGAAGGGGATCAAGGGGATTGGGTTTGCGCTGGGCGAAGACCGTTTTGTTGATGCGATTGTCGAGGCGAAGAAAATCGACGCGACGCGCGCGGTGGATGTTTTCGTCGCGTGGATGGGCGAGAAGGCGTATCCCGAGGCGGTGCGGCTGGCGCGCGTGCTGCGCGATGCGGGGCGCGCGGTGGAGTTGCCGGCAAGGGAAATGAAATTCGGCAAAGCGTTCGAGCGCGCGGATAAAATTGGCGCGCGCTACGTTTTGATTTTGGGTGACGATGAAATTGCATCGAAGCGGCTGACGATCAAGACGCTTGCCAGTGGCGAGCAGAAGCAAATGGGAGAGTCAGAGCTTCTGGATTATGTACGGCACTGACTACTTCGCGCGGGTAAAGCGCGCGATAGGAAGAATTCATTCTGAAGTGCAGAGGGTTAGGTCACAAGACAGGGTCATGGCTCGGGGAGATGGGGCCGGCTTCCGGGGCTAACGGGCTGGATCACTTAGGGGGAACTGATGCGGCGAGCTTGTTTGATTGCACTCCTGTTTGCGACCATGTCGGCCTTCGCGCAGAACAATCCTCCTGTGCAAATCGTCAAAGTGAGAGTTGACGCGACCGAACTGGACCGGGATATGCTTATGAAAAGCCTGAACGAACACGGCAAGGGGCAGCATCTCGAATTTGTTCTGGCTGGCGCGGGCTATGGCTATCGGATTGAATTCGAGACGGGACAGAAGCCAGTTGGGACCGTTTATGGAGACATTAACGCTTCTGGAGACTCCACCGCTGTCTATGACTCCCAGGGTAAGGAAATGTTCGAGTTTAAGCGAGAGGGGCGGTGGACTGACGCGGGCGCGACCAATGCTGCCGCGAAGGAAATCATCAAGCGTTTACAGCGTCTTTGGAAGCTCGAGTCGAAGGATAAGCACTAGCGACGGGCAGTCGCCGACGGGAGGGAAGCGTGAAGGCTGAGAGGAAGTTGGAAGAAGCCGATTTTGCAATTGGGCGTCCGAATACTCACGAGGCGGCGCCGTACTATTTCACGTACATCAACCAGGTGACGGATGACGATGTTGTGAGTCTGCTCGAGAAACAATCGCAAGAAGCGCCGGCATTTTTCGCAACGATTTCCGCGGAGAAGTCGCTCTACCGCTACGCTCCGGATAAGTGGAGCATTCGCGAGACCGTGGGGCACCTGAACGACGCGGAAAGGGTGTTTGCGCATCGCGCGCTGTGGTTCGCGCGCGGGCATGAGAGCGCTCTGCCGAGCTTCGAGCAGAACATCGCCGCATCCAACGCCAAGGCAGATCAGATCGAATGGGCCGAGCATATTGAGGAGTTCCGCCACGTGCACCTTTCTTCCGTCTCGTTATTTCGCAATATGCCGGCAGATGCGTGGATGCGGCGCGGGACGGCCAGCGGCAACTCCTTCACTGTGCGCTCGCTCGCGTTTATCATCGCCGGGCATGTGACGCACCACGTGAAGATTTTGCGCGAACGATATTTGTAAGCGCGGAGGCATCTCGATGATTGTGCGAGTCTGGCGCGGGCGCGTTGCATCACAGAATGAGCGCGCTTACATCGAGCATCTCACGCGACGCGTTTTCCCCGCGTTTCGCACGATTGACGGTTTTCTTGGAGGTTCTCTTCTCAAGGAGCAGCATGCGGACAGCGTGGAATTCATGGTGATGACGCGCTGGGCGTCGATGGACGCGATTCGCAAATTTGCAGGAGCGGATGTGACGAAGGCAGTGGTCGAGCCCGCTGCCGAGGCGATTCTTCTGAACTTTGACCGCGTGGTGAAGCATTATGAGCTGGCAACGGAAATCTCGCGCGCGGGCAACTGAGCGGTGGAGGCTTCAGACATTTTGTTCAACGGGAGATGAAAATTGTTTGATTTGCTGGGAGAACTGAAACGCACGGGATACTGCGGAGATTTGCGCGTGGCGGACGCGGGACGCAACGTGATTCTGATGGGCTGGGTGCACCGGCGCCGCGATTTGGGGAATTTGATTTTCCTCGATCTGCGCGACCGCGCTGGCATTTGCCAGGTGGTGTGCAATCGCGACAAATATCCCGAAGCGCACGCGAAGGCGGACGAAGTGCGTCCGGAGTATGTCGTCGCGGTCGAGGGCCGCGTGAATCGCCGCGAAAAGCCGAATCCGGAGATTGCTACGGGCGACGTGGAAGTGCTGGCCACGCGCGTCTACATTTTGAACAACGCGAAGACGCCGCCGTTTCAAATTGAGGACGAGACCACGGCGAGCGAAGAGACGAGGCTGCGTTACCGCTATTTGGATTTGCGGCGCCGCAAACCGCACAAAAATATCGCGCTGCGGCATCGCGTGGTGTTTGAAATTCGCAAGGTGCTCGACGAGTTGGGGTTCTACGAAATCGAGACGCCGATGCTGACGCGTTCGACTCCCGAAGGCGCGCGCGATTATCTGGTGCCGAGCCGCGTGCACAATGGGCAATTCTACGCCCTGCCGCAGTCGCCGCAGATCTTCAAGCAGATTCTGATGATCAGCGGAATGGACCGCTATTTTCAGATTGTGCGCTGCTTCCGCGACGAAGATCTGCGCGCAGACCGCCAGCCGGAGTTCACGCAACTGGATTTGGAGATGGCCTTTCCTCGGCAGCAAGACATTTTCGAAGTCATCGAGCGCGTGATGGAGCGCACGATGAGCGTCATTGGCGTAACGGTGCGGCGGTCATTCCGCCACATGCAATACAAAGACGCGCTGCGGCGCTACGGCTCGGACAAGCCGGATTTGCGCTTCGGCATGGAGTTGCAGGATGTGACGAAGTTCTTCGAGCCCGCGCGAGCGACGTTTGGTATTGAAGGCAACGTGTTCGCGCTCGTGGCGCAGGGCGCGGCGGCGTGGTCGCGAAAGCAGCTCGACGATTTGGGCGAACTCGCGAAGGGGTTGGGCGCAAAGGCAATTTACACCGTGAAAGTCGCGCCGGAAGGCGTTTCGTCTTCGCTCGAGAAAACGCTCGGCAAAGATGCGCTTACGCAGATGGCGAAAGCAGCCGGCGCAAAGCGCAATGATTTGATTGTCGCGGTTGCGGCAAAGGAGCAAGTTCCCGGGAGCGACGCGGCGGCAGTGGTTGCTGGGCAGTTGCGCCTGCGATTGGCGGAGCAGCTGGGTATCGCAAGCAAAGATCGGTGGGAGTTTGCGTGGATCACCGGCTTTCCGCTTTTTGAATGGAGCGAAACGGACAAGCGATGGGTGAGCGCGCAGCACCCGTTCACGGGAATTATTGAGGAGGATTTGGACAAGCTCGAAGACGAATCGAAGCGCGGCGAAATTCGCTCGAAGGGCTACGATTTGGTGCTGAACGGCGTCGAGCTTGGTTCCGGCAGCATTCGAATTCACAGGCAAGATGTGCAAGCGCGCTTGTTCAAGGCGCTGGGGCTTTCGGATGAAACGGCGCAGCGGCGATTCGGATTTTTCCTCGATGCGCTGACTTACGGCACGCCTCCGCACGGAGGAATCGCGCTCGGAATCGACCGGATTGCTGCGCTGCTCGCGGGCGAAAAATCTTTGCGCGAAGTGATTGCGTTCCCGAAGACCACTGCGGCGCAGGACTTGATGGCCGAGTCGCCGAGCGAAGTGGAAGAAGATCAGCTGGAACAATTGGGAATTGCGCTGAAGCCGAAAGAGAAGCCCACGGCAAGTGGAGCATAGACAAAGTGGGCCGGGATTAATGTCGCGTATACGGATACTGCCGGAGACGGTGGCAAACAAAATTGCGGCGGGCGAAGTGGTGGAGCGGCCCGCGTCGGTGGTGAAAGAGTTGCTCGAAAATTCGCTGGACGCGGGCGCGAAAGCCATTCGCGTGGAAGTGGAATCGGGCGGAAAGCGGCTGATTCGCATTATCGACGACGGCTGCGGAATGCTGCACGATGACGCGCTGCTGGCGTTCGAGCGGCATGCGACTTCGAAGCTGAAGTCTGCCGACGACTTGCTGTCGATTTCGACGCTGGGCTTTCGCGGCGAAGCGCTGCCGTCGATTGCAGCGGTCTCGCGGCTGACGCTGGAAACGCGCGCGGCAGAAGAAGCGGAAGGCGCGCGCATCGAATTCGCCGGCGGAAAACTCGTCAGCGTGAAGCCCGCGGGCGCGCCGGCGGGAACGTCAATCAGCGTCGCGGATCTTTTTTACTGCGTTCCGGCGCGGCGAAAATTCCTGAAATCGGAAACGACCGAGCTGGGCCACATCGCTTCGCTCGTGACGCACTATGCGCTCGCGCATCCCGACAAACAATTTCTGCTGAAGACGCCGACGCAGGAAATCCTGAACGCAACGCCGACGGAGACGATGGCAGAGCGTGTCTATCAGGTGTTTGGGCGGCAGGCGGCGATGGAAATGGTGGAAATGACGCCGCAGGAAGCGCCAATTCGCGCGGCCATCACGGAAGCAGAGCTTGAGCCTGGAGAGGAATCGGCCCGGATCCGTGTTTCCGGATTCGTGTCGCGGCCGGAAATTCAGCGCCTGAACCGCAACGGCATTTACATTTTCGTGAACCGGCGGCTCATTCGCGACCGGCTGGTGCTCCACGCGATTAACGAAGCGTACCGAAATATTATGCCGCCGGGAGTTTTTCCGGCGGTGCTGCTGTTTCTGGAATTGCCATACGAAGAAGTGGACGTGAACGTGCATCCCGCGAAAATCGAGGTGCGCTTCCGGCATTCGCAGGTGGTGCACGATTTTGTCCGCGATTCGATCCGCATGGCGCTGTCGCATGCGCGTCCCGTGCCGAGTTTTGCGCCAGCGGACGCGCGCAAATCCGAAGCGGCGTTTGCCGCCGGTGCAGGCGCGAATGCAGGAGCAGCTGGAGCTGAGAATCTTCCGCAAAGTTTCAGCATGGCAGCGCCAGCCCCTGCGCGGGAGAATGGATCGGCGGCAAACTTTGGCGTGGCTGAGCCCGCTGCTGTTCCGCCTTCGGCGCAATTCGAGACGCAGCTTGACGATGCATTTGCGCTTTCCGGCGCGCCGGAGCAGCCGATTCCGCAGCGATTGAATTTCGAAATCGCCGAGACAATTGCGCTGCCGCGTGCGGTACCGGAATCGGGCGATGGATGCGAGCGGGCCTCGGCGTCAGCGGATATCGAATCGGAATCAGCGGGAGCACTGCCCGGGCCGCATGATATTGGGAACTTGAAGCCGCTTGGGCAAATCAACGCGAGCTATATTGTGGCGGTCAATAGGGAAGGTCTTTGGATCATTGACCAGCATGTGGCGCACGAACGCGTGCTTTTCGAAAAGCATCTGGCGGCGCGGCGCGCGGGCGCGCTCGGCGGACAGCGTTTGCTGATGCCGATTGTGGCGGAGCTTTCGCCGCATCAGATTGCGATTTTCGAGCAGATTGCCGAAGAGCTTCGCGCCAACGGCTTCGAAGCGGAAATGATGGGGCCGCGCAGTGTGGCGATTGCGGCGGCTCCGGCGGGAATCGCGAGCAGCAACGCCGAGAAACTGCTGGCGGAAATTCTGGATGGCGTGGCGCGTGAATCGCAGTCGATTTCGCTCGAATCGCTTCAGTCGCGCATCGCGGCTTCAACGGCGTGCCAGGCGGCGATCAAAGTCAACATGCCTCTCGACCAAACGAAAATGGAATGGCTGCTCGCGGAACTCGCGAAGGCAGATTATCCGATGAGCTGTCCGCACGGCAGGCCCGTGGTGCTGCGCTATTCGGTCCGAGAAATCGAGCGAGCATTCAAGAGGATTTAACTTCATGGTGGCCGGTCTGAGGATCTCGCTATTGAGTGTGCTGTTCGGGATCGCGTCCGTTTCTTTCTTCTCATTTGTCGGGCTAGGCTGGACTATGTGCAAGCTGTCAAACAGGAAACTGCCCGCAGAATCACGTTTTTCGCTTTGGCGAGCAGGTCGCTTGAAATGGATGGGGATGGAATACTGGTATTTCGATCCGTTCGCGGGATATAGCAGAGCATCCCGGGAATACAGGCGCCTATATCCCGCGAGTCGCGTGTATCCCCTGGCATTCGGATTCCTAATTACGTTCCTCGGTTGTGCTGCCGCGATTTTCTGCATTCGTTTTTTGCAAATAGCAATAAAGAAATGACGAATTTGCGATTGGTGATTGCCATCGATGGGCCAGTGGGGTCGGGGAAGAGCACGGCGGCGCGACGCGTTGCGGAGCTGCTCGGCTACACGTACATTGACACGGGCGCGATGTATCGGGCGGTGGCGCTGAAGGCTCTGCGGACAAAAATCCCAATGGATGCGACGGAAAAACTCCTGGCGCTGGCCGCGTCGGCGCGAATCGATTTGCGCCCTGGTGCTTTTGAGAATGGCGGAACGCAGCGCGTTTTGCTTGATGGAGAGGACGTCACCGCGGCGATTCGCACGCCGGAAGTTTCGCAAGCCGCTTCGAAAGTCGCGGTGATCGAAGGCGTGAGGCGCGTGTTGGTTGCCGAGCAGCGGCGCGCGGGCGCGAGCGGCGGCGTGGTGATGGAAGGGCGCGATATCGGCAGCGTGGTTTTTCCGGATGCCCAGCTGAAGATTTTTCTGACCGCGTCCGATGAAGTGCGTGCGCGGCGGCGCTGGCTTGAGCATCAGCAAAAGGGCGACGCGATAGACCTGGCGCGTACTCTCGAGGAGATTCGCGAACGCGACCGGCGCGACGCGGGACGCGAGCATTCGCCGCTAGTGCGTGCAGAAGGCGCGGTCTTTGTTGACAGCACGGCAATGGAACCGGAGGAAGTCGCGCGCTTGATCGCGATGCTCGCGCGAGAAATTACATCCCTGAAGCCAGCAGAAGCGTCCTAGAGCACACTCGAAAACCACTCAGCTGGGGCTGGACATGGAGCCGAGGAATTCGGCGTTGCTCTTCGATTTTGTAAGGCGGCCAAGCAGCAATTCCATCGCTTCCACAGTTGACAGCGGGCTCAAGACCTTTCGAAGCACCCAGACGCGATTCAATTCGTCGGCGGGCAGCAGCAACTCGTCTTTTCGCGTGCCGGAGCGATTGATGTCGATGGTGGGGAAGACGCGCTTGTCGACGAGCCGGCGATCGAGGTTAATTTCCATGTTGCCGGTGCCCTTGAACTCTTCGAAAATCACATCGTCCATGCGGCTGCCGGTGTCGATGAGTGCAGTGGCGATGATGGTGAGCGAGCCGCCCTCTTCGATATTGCGCGCGGCGGCGAAGAAGCGGCGCGGCCGCTGCAAAGCGTTAGCGTCGATACCGCCGGAGAGAACTTTTCCGGATGGAGGCGTGACGGCGTTGTAGGCGCGGCCGAGGCGCGTGAGCGAATCGAGAAGAATGACAACGTCGCGCTTGTGTTCGACCAGGCGCTTGGCTTTTTCGAGGACCATTTCCGCAACCTGAATGTGGCGCTGCGGCGGTTCATCGAAGGTTGAGCTAATCACTTCGCCCTTCACGGTGCGCTGCATGTCGGTGACTTCTTCCGGCCGCTCGTCGATGAGCAGTACGATGAGCGCGATTTCCGGATGATTCGCCGTAATCGAGTTGGCGACGGATTGCAGCATCATGGTTTTGCCGGTGCGCGGCGGAGCGACAATCAGTCCACGCTGGCCCTTGCCGATGGGGCAGAGCATGTCGAGAACGCGGCCAGTGAGATTTTCCTTAGTTGTTTCCAATCGGATGCGTTCCTGCGGATAGAGTGGCGTCAGGTTGTCGAAGAATATTTTGTTGCGTGCAACTTCGGGATCTTCGAAATTGACGGCTTCCACTTTGATCAGCGCGAAGTAGCGCTCGCCATCTTTTGGCGGGCGGACCTGGCCGGAAACGGTATCGCCGGTGCGCAGGTCGAATTTGCGGATTTGCGACGGCGAGACGTAGATGTCATCGGGGCCGGGAAGGTAGTTGTATTCCGGTGCGCGGAGGAAGCCGAAGCCGTCGGGGAGGCATTCGAGCACACCCTCGGAGAAAATCAGGCCGTTCTTTTCGGTCTGCGCGCGGAGGATCTGGAAGATCAACTCCTGCTTGCGCATCCCGCCGGCCCCGGGGATGTTGAGTTCCTTGGCGATTTTCGCCAGGTCGGTGATGTTGCGGTCTTTCAGTTCTGCAAGACTTACGCTCATTGAATTCTTTCCTTGAAATTTATTTTTGGATCTTGTGAAACACTTTTGTTTTTGGATTTCTAAAACAGCAAGTTTATCAACCTGAGGCTTCTCCGGCGCGGATGCGTTCGGGTGCTTCCTCGGGCGGGTGACTGCCTACAGCAGCCGGATACTTCCCCCTCCGGCCTGAAACTCTTCGTGGCGCATTTGGATAGCGGCGCTAATTCGTGAATTCATTATCCTGCGGCGCAGCGGTGTCGTAAGAGGGCGCCACTTCGGGCGCCGGGACGCTCGATGCTTCCAGGGGCCGTTCGAGAGCCAGGAGCAACACTTCGTCCATAGTCTCGACCAATTTCACCGACATCTGCGATTGAATTTCAGGCGGCACGTCCGCGAGGTCCTTTTCATTATCGCGCGGAAGGATGACCGTACGCAAGCCGAGACGATGCGCGGCGAGCAATTTTTCCTTGACGCCGCCAATGGGCAGCACCTTGCCGCGGAGAGTAATTTCGCCGGTCATGGCCAAATCGCAGCGGACGGGAATGCGCGTCAGTGCGCTGGCGATGGAAGTGCACAGCGTGATTCCCGCCGACGGGCCATCTTTCGGAATTGCGCCTTCGGGCACGTGGACGTGAATATCGAGATGGCGGTAAAAATCCTTCGGCAGCCCAAAGAGATGGCTGCGCGACCGAACGTAGCTCATAGCGGCCTGCGCGGATTCCTGCATTACGTCGCCAAGCTTGCCGGTGAGTGTCAGGCGGCCTTTGCCCTGCATCAGCGTTGCTTCCGTGCTGAGGACCTGTCCGCCAACCTCCGTCCATGCGAGCCCAACGGCGAGGCCGACCTCATTTTTCTTTTCGGCCCAGACGTCGCGGAATTTGAGAATGCCAAGATAATCGGAAACATTTGCCGGAGTGATCTCCACTTTTGGCAGCGATTTATCGATGACAAGCTTGCGCGCGACTTTGCGGCAAATGTTGGCGATTTCACGCTCGAGGTTGCGCACGCCGGCTTCGTGCGTGTAGTGACGAATCAGATGCAGGATTCCTTCTTCGGTGAAAGTTAGATTCTGCTCAGTGATGCCGTTGGCTTCATGCTGCTTGGGCGCGAGAAAGCGTCGCGCGATTTCGAGCTTTTCCTGTTCGGTATAACCGGGCAGGCGCAAAACTTCCATGCGGTCCTGCAAAGGTTGCGGAATCGTGTGCAGGACGTTCGCGGTGCAAACGAACATCACTTTCGAAAGGTCGTACTCGACATCGAGATAGTGATCGGTAAAGGCATGGTTCAATTCCGGGTCGAGGACTTCCATCAACGCAGCGGATGGGTCGCCGCGAAAGTCCGTGGACATTTTGTCCACTTCGTCGAGGACGAAAACCGGATTCACCGTGCCGGCCTTGCGCATCATCTGGATGATCTGGCCAGGAAGGGCGCCGATGTAAGTGCGGCGATGACCGCGAATCTCCGCTTCATCGCGCACACCACCGAGGGAGACACGAACAAATTTGCGCCCCGTGGCCTTACCGATGGACATCGCCAGCGAAGTTTTGCCGACCCCCGGAGGCCCGACAAAACAGAGAATCGAGCCTTTGGGATTTTTGACGAGCTGGCGCACAGCAAGAAATTCGAGGATGCGCTCCTTGATTTTTTCGAGACCGTAATGGTCTTCGTTCAGGATTTCTTCGGCGCGCTTGATGTCGCGAATTTCGCGCGAACGCTTTTTCCACGGCACGGCAAGCATCCAGTCCAGATAATTGCGGGAAACCGTTGATTCGGCGGACATCGGCGGCATCATCTCCAGCCGCTTCAGTTCTTGCAGGGCCTTATCCTGGACTTCCTTGGGCATGCCGGAAGTCTCGATTTTCTTTTTCAGTTGATCGAGTTCGCTGGCTTCGCCGCGGCCGAGCTCCTTCTGAATGGCCTTCATTTTTTCGTTGAGGTAATACTCTTTTTGCGCGCGCTCCATTTGCCGCTTCACGCGCGTATTGATGCTGCGATCCACGTTGAGCTTCTCGGTCTCGGATTCTAGAATCTCGCCGATGCGGTTCAGCCGTTCGAGCGGATCGAAAATCTCGAGGAGTTCCTGCTTTTCTTCCACCGGGATTTGCAAATTCGATGCAATTGCGTCGGCGAGCTTTGCAGGGTCATCGACGCGCACGGCGGAGATCACCGTTTCGTAATTGAGCGATTGGGAAAGTTTGACGTATTGCTCGAAAAGTCCTGTGACTCTGCTGGCAGCCTGCTCGAGCTGCGGGCTCGGCTCGGTTTTGATGGGAATCAAACGAATGGTCGCGCGGAAAAACCCTTCGTCGTTCGAAATCTGCACGATTTTGGCGCGCTCGGAACCTTCGACCAGCACTTTGATATTGCCGTCGGGCAGCTTCACGCTCTGAACGATATTCGCCAGCGTGCCAACCTGATAGATTTCATCCGAACGCGGGTCATCGACCGACGCGTCGTGCTGCGTCGCGAGGAAAATCCTTTTTTCGCCGGCGAGCGCTTCTTCGAGCGCGCGCACGGATGCTTCGCGGCCCACGATGAACGGATTCATCATCTGCGGGAAAATAACAATCTCCCGCACCGGCATCATCGGCACACGCTTCAATTCAGGCTTTTCCCGGTTAAACATAAATTGGTGATTCTCCCCGTCGCGGTTATCCGGCTTTCTCGAGCAGGCTCCAGTTGATTTCCCGGCTCTTGACCATTTCCGCGTTCACGATGAAGTCGCGCATTTTGCGCTGAGAGGGGAGGTGGTACATCAGGTCAAGCATCAGGTCTTCCAAAATCATACGCAGGCCGCGCGCGCCCACCTTGCGCTGCAGGGCCAGTTCCGCCACGGTTTCGAGCGCGTCGTCGGTGAATTTCAGTCGGACATTTTCAAACTCAAACAGCTTCTGGTATTGACGAATCAGCGCGTTCTTGGGTTCCTGCAGAATGCGAATCAGCGCGGATTTATCCAGATCG
Source organism: Candidatus Acidiferrales bacterium (assembly GCA_030037335.1). GTDB lineage: Bacteria > Acidobacteriota > Terriglobia > Acidiferrales > UBA7541 > DAHUXN01. Next base: position 41,485 of record JASHRN010000088.1, read on the forward strand.
CTCAGCACGCCGACTACAGGCAAGCGCCCGACAAATTCAGGAATCAGGCCGTAGCGAATCAAGTCCGTCGGCTGCGCCTGCTCGAGCATTTCAATGTTGCGGCGCGATGGCGTCGCTGGCGCGGCATCCGCATGAAAGCCAAGCGACTTCTGTCCCACGCGGCGCTCGATAATTTTTTCCAAGCCCACGAAAGCGCCGCCGCAAATGAAAAGAATGTTCGTGGTGTCGACGGGCGTAAATTCCTGATGCGGGTGCTTGCGGCCTCCCTGCGGCGGAACATTCGCCGTGGTCCCTTCCAAAATTTTTAGCAGCGCTTGCTGCACGCCTTCGCCGGAGACATCGCGTGTAATCGACGGGTTTTCGTCCTTCTTGGAAATTTTATCGATTTCGTCGATGTAGATGATTCCTTGCTGCGCCTTCTGCACGTCGCCATCGGCAGCTTGCAGGAGCTTCAGAATAATGTTTTCCACGTCCTCGCCAACGTAGCCCGCTTCCGTGAGTGTCGTTGCATCCACAATGGCGAAGGGAACCTCCAGCATGCGCGATAGCGTCTGCGCCAGAAGCGTTTTTCCGGTCCCCGTGGGCCCGATCAGCAAAATGTTGGACTTGGTCAGCTCAACATCGCTCGGCGTACGGTTCAGGAAGATGCGCTTGTAATGATTGTAGACCGCGACGGCCAGCTTTTTCTTCGTCTTGTCCTGTCCAATCACGTAGCCATCCAGGAACGACTTGATCTCCGGGGGGCGCGGCAGCCGGCGGCTGACCGGGCTCGTTTGCTCGCGCTTTTCCTCTTCCAGAATCTGCTGGCATACGCTGACGCACTCGTTGCAAATGTAAGAGCGCGGATATTCCGAAGGCGAGCTGATCAATTTTTCTACCTGCTCCTGCGTCTTGTGGCAGAAGGAGCAGTGCAGCGTTTCCTCTGGGCTGAATCGTTTCACCGGCTTTCACCCCTCCGATCCGGTGCGGCATACCTGGGTACAGGCTGAATTCTGTACGCTATTTTACGATAGTCCGTCAACGCTCGGCGCAAGCTCATCGCTTTAGCTACTAACCTTTTGGAACGCGATTAACGGCTTTTCGAGATGATCTCATCGACAATGCCGTATTCCTTCGCCTGCTCCGCCGACATGATGAAATCGCGTTCGACATCCCTTTCAATTTTCTCTACGGACTGTCCCGTGTGGTGAGCAATGAGCTTGTTCAATCCGGCGCGTGTGCGCAGGATTTCTTTGGCGTGAATATCGATATCGGTGGCCTGGCCAGAAAGTCCGCTCAGCCAGGGCTGATGAATCAGAATTCGCGAATTGGGCAGCGTGTAGCGCTTCTTCGGCGTGCCCGCCATGAGCAGCACAGCGGCAATCGAAGCCGCCTGGCCCACACAATAGGTCACTACATCGGGCCGCACGAACTGCATCGTGTCGTAAATCGCCATTCCGGCGGTAATCACCCCGCCCGGCGAATTGATATAGAGAGAAATATCGTGCTCCGGGTCTTCCGCCGCGAGAAACAAAAGTTGCGCGGTGACCAGATTGGCCACATGGTCGTCAATCGGCGTGCCGATGAAGATGATGTGGTCCTTCAGCAGCCGCGAATAAATATCGTAGGCGCGCTCGCCGCGGTTGGTCTGTTCGACCACCATGGGCACGAGCGTCGTGGAATACGGAATAGGAGCGTCCTTATCTCTCATTGGAAACCTTCCGGCGCGCTGAAGACCCGTACCAGGAATTATTTCTCACGTTTAGCGATGGTTTGAATTTGAGCCGTGCGGTAAAGCCAATCAACTGCTTTGTCGCTGCGCAATTTCGATTTCATCCTATCGAGCGCGTCTTCCTTTGTCAAGCGCGCACGAATCGCTGCTACGGATTCGCCACTCCTCTCCGCGAGACTCGCGATCTCTTTTTCCACATCTTCGTCGCTCGCTTCGATTTTTTCCGCGTCCGCGATGCGATCCAGCAGGATTTCGGCCTTTACATCGCGTTCGGCGCGATCGTGCTGCCGCTGGCGAATGGAAACCCAGTCTACATTCACCGCGCGCGGGTCCACTCCCTGCAGGGCGAGCGAACGAACTACGCGTTCGAGCCGCACGTCCATCTGATGCTCGATCAGCGCCTCCGGAACAGGGAAGTCGTGGCGCTTCACGAGCTCTTCCAGAATTTTCTCGTTGGCCTGCGCATGCTGCTGCTCGTCGCGCGCGGCATTGAGCCGTTCGCGGATTTTTTCGCGCAGCTCCGCGAGAGTCGTCGCGCCTCCCGCGCCTTCGCCCAAATCCTTCACAAACTCGTCGTTCAGTTCAGGCAGCTTTCTCTCTTTTATCGAGCGGACTTCGACCGCGAAGTTGTAGCTCTTGCCCTTCAATTTTGCATCCGGATAATCGTCTGGATATTTTGTTTCAAATCGTCGCGTTTCGCTCGGCGAAGCGCCGCGCAGATTTTCGCTGAACGCGGGCAGCGTCTCTTCCGCGCCAATGTGGCAGGTAACATTATCATTGCGAATCGGATCTCCGCCGCCCGCCGGCGTGCCCATCAACTTCACCTGAACATAATCGCCATCCTGCGCGGACCGACCCTCGACAGGAACATACGTGACGCCTCGCTGGCGCATTTCTTCCAGCGTCTTGTCGATTTCCGCGTCGCCCACGTCGATGGCTTCCACTTCGACTGTCAAATTCTTGTAGTCGCCCAGCTCGAATTCCGGCAGCACTTCGAACGTAGCGCGAAATTTCAGCGGGCCAGCTTCCGTGAAATCGACGTTATCGATTTGCGGGCGCGTTATGGGATTGAGCTTTTTCTCCGTGAGCGCTTGCTGAAGATATTCCGGCGCCAGCGACTCCAGCACCTCGCCTTTAATTTCCTCCGCGAATCGCCGGCGAATCAGCGTCACCGGCGCTTTGCCGGGACGAAAGCCGGGGATTCGCGCCACGCGCGCAAGGTCCTTCGCGATTTTTTCGGTCGTTTTCTGCACATTTTCCGCGGGAATCTCGAGGTCAATCTCTCGGCGGCAAGTTGCTGTTCCTTCAGTCATCGGTTGTCCAATTCGAATGAAATTCGCGCGTGAAAAATGCGGCAACAAAGCGCGGCGCTCGCGCTGCTAGCCTCTTCGGAAAATTTTCAGGAAGAAGGGCAGATGACCACCGGCCAAACCCACACCGAAAATCAGTATAGGTGAATGCAACAAGCCCGTCAACTTTCCGGCGGGATAGGATACAGAAGCCCGCAAAGTTGCACCCCCCCTGTGCTTGGAAACTTGTCAAAATGTGAGGCGAACATGCGCACGGGCATGAAGCGACGAGCTGTCGCAGGAGCGAGACCCGTTAGCGCCTCCGAGGGCCCGCACGCCGCCACAGTTTATGTCAGCAAAGGTAAGTTGTTAACGAAATAAAACATAAAATGATACCCTTGCTGGCGGGGTTTTTGGCCGAATTGGAAGTGGTCGAGGTGAATACGGAAATGGTAAAGAAGGCAAGAGTTAAGTGGACTTTTCCTAGAGCATCCCTCGAACAGGCGCTAAGACTCCCGAATGCACTCAAGGATTTCAATGGCGGCAATCCGTGGGAACCAGAAGAAATCCGTAAAGCGATTAGTGTTCCGGGCGGCAATTCATATTTTTATCTCACAGCCGCCTCGCGAGACTACGGACTCACCGTTGGCACGCGCGATGCAGACAAGATTTCACTGGCCGATCTAGGTCGTGAGCTTGTGTATGCAGGGAGTCCGTCAGCCGAAGCAGAGCTGAAGATGCGGGCCTTCCTGAACATAGATGTCTTCAAGAGAGTTTTGGAATATTACAAGGGCAGCAATCTGCCAGAGATGAAGTACTTGGGTAACACCCTTCAGAAGGAATTTGAACTCGATCCCGAAACCCATGAAGAATTTTCGCGAATCTTTCGTGAAAATTGCAAATTTCTCGGAATCACGTCTGGAACAGTCTTGACACCTGCGGACACGCCTTTACTTGATTCAACAACTCAGGCGACCCAGCCAGTCACAGTCACACTCGCCGAGGTCGGCGGTACATCGAAACTAACCGCGTTCGTAATCATGCCTTTTGTGGAGCGCGACCCGAAGCACGCCACTGGCTTTTTCCCCGAAGTTCTTCGGAGTCTAATCACTCCGGCAGCGAAGGACTCGAACTTTAACGTAAAGACGGCGAACCGTCAGGGAAGCGATCTCATTCAGTCCACAATAGTGAATGATCTGCTGGAAGCAGACCTAGTGATTGCTGATCTGACTGAACATAATCCAAACGTGATGTTTGAACTCGGAATGCGCATGGCCGCAGACAAGCCTGTCGTATTGATCAAGGCGCTCGGAACGGGGCCTCTGTTTGACGTTGATAATATGTTGCGTGTTTTTGAATACAGCCCCAATTTATGGCAAACGACAATCGAGAAAGACCTCCCAGCATTGCGTGATTTCATAAAGGGAGCTTGGGAGAACCGGCAGTCTGACAAAACGTATGTAAAGATACTTCGCTCAAGAACAAAACCGACCTAGTTTTCGGGCCGCGTTTTAGATTTTCGTCGCGTTCGGTGGGGGGCGAGCGAGTCACATCAATTTCAGTTTTCGCAGAACGGAACCAATCAATTCACGGTGTTTTCGATGCGGTCTACGTTTTCCTGTACGTGCGTAGATGAGAGTTCGTCGGGATAGACCGGATTCCTTTTTCAGCAGGGTTAACGATGTTTTTTGCAGGGCGGGTCTTATCTTTGTTTCCCACTCATCGCGCTTGGGATCAACATATTCCGTGTAAATGTCCGTTTCCGAGTGAACCAATCCAGATTCTACGTCCTCGATGAGATTTGATTCCTTTCCAATGTATTTGATTTGGTCGATGCGAACATGCCGTCTCTGTAATAAGCCAATCGTTTGTTTTCCAGATGGACTTCCGTTGGCATCTGCATTCTTTGTTTCTGGATGAAATTCATATTCTGTCAGCACATCGTTATGTGTTTTTACCCGCGCAGTGCGCCGGTCACCATGATACCCATTCGTTGTAATGCCGTATTGCTTGCCTGAATATCGGTCAATCCATTTCATTGTCAGCCATCGTCTCGGATCGGATTCGTAGGGAGCAATCAGGTGGAATTCTTCAGGATCACAGCCGATTGGATGGCCGAAAGCGTTTATGTGGCAGGATAGAAGGAAATTGAATGGTTTAATTTGATCTTCGTATGATTTGCTTTCATTAAATTTTGCAAAAGGCCGCAGTACGGAAGGACTGCTCACGGTTATGCGTCCGATTGCCGGAAGGTTTTCAAATCCGAGCTTCTTTGCACGCAATCCGAGGGCTTTCTGAATTATGTTTAGCCATACTTGCGCAATCCATTTGCGATCTTCTTTTTGGGGATCAATGGGATTGAGAAGATGGCCGAGTCCGTGTTCTGACCATCTGTCTTTCTTGTTGTTAATTTTCTTTTGAAGAAGGACGGGATTCCCTCCGGCATCAAGCAGAAAAGGTGCATATCGTTTTGCTGAAATCGCGACGCAATAGAGCTGCCTTTGTTTGTGGGTTACGGGGTCATAGTTATCTTCTTCGATTTTAAGAATTGATTCTGGGACGGCATCTTTTTCGTATGGATTCATGGCGGCGAACTTGTTTTTAATATCGTCTACCTGATCCCAAGACAATGCTTTCACAGCTTCCCGATTATTTTTTATGCGCAATTTTCCGCCGGGACACGGAATTGTTCCATCATGCTCAGCTGCGACGATTGCCATTGAATCTGTATCTTCCATGACGTATGTACCACCCAGCTCCGCAACGGAATACTCCAACAATGACAGCATTAGGCGGGCTGCGCCCGTTATCAGGGACGCCATCGGCGGAAAACAGTATTCGCCCGGCACTTCAGGGTGCGCTGTGTTACAAACAAATGATTCCTCATCGATGCCGTAACATTGGGTTCTTACTTTTGCGTCCGATTCTTGCCGAATCATCTCGGCATAAATCCCGTAGCTTGCAGAATTCGCGAGAACCTTCAAAGCTAAATTGAACCGCTCCTTTTCTATTTCTGAAAGGTCTGTCCGCGTTTTGAGCCGATTTCGCTCCTCAATGACTACCTTAAAGAAATCCTGAGTTCGAGGATCGACCTCCACAGCGCCGCGCAGCTTGGTGGGTTTGAGATTCGTTAGAATTCCGTGAGGTTCAATCCGAAACGCATCCACTATCTTGGGAATCTTGCCAGTGTGGAGGACAGAAGCAATTGCGTCCGGCAATGAAAACCAGAGCGCATCCTCAGAATCGCGATTTTTGGAGTAAAGATGATTTATTCCCACTTGCCAGTCGCGGCTGGCCGCATTGTAGCGGGTACGACAGGGCAAGATGTCGCCATCGGGAATGACTTTTACAAATGCAGGCATGTGTTCCCAACTCTCAGGCTTAAATAGATCGGCGGGCTTCAGTTGTTCAAGAAACTGAATAATTTCGCTTTCGCAGTGTTCGACCACCCTAATTTCGCGAGCAATCACAAACCGCCACAGCTTCATTAAGCTGTTCACGGTTGGATACATCGAAAGGAAATCGGTATAAACAATCGGCATCGGGACTTTGCGGATATGTGCGCTAGTTCGCCCGCCGAAAAACGAAGACTGCGCATAGCCGAGATACTCTTTTGGAAAATTGGGCTGACGTTTCAGGATTGGCTCGATTCCCATCTCTCGCAGATATGCCTTGCCGATTGAGGCGGGTGAATATGCTTTTGTGACTTGAAGGGGCAGATCGTGCCTGTCGTATTCTTCAAGCAGCTTGAACG
>JASHRN010000089.1 GCA_030037335.1 Candidatus Acidiferrales bacterium
AAAGCCCCCGGATTCACTGCTGTTGCCGTGCTCTCGCTCACGCTCGGCATTGGCGCGAACACGACGATTTTCACGCTGGCCAAAGCGATCTTTTTGCATTCCATTCCGGTGAAAGATTCGAGCCGCGTGATGGTTCTCTACTCGACTGCAACCAGCCGCAAGGGCCCGCCGCAGCTTTATCTGTCCACTCCCTGGCCGAACGCGATTGACTATCGCGATGACCTCAAATCCTTCTCCGGAATTTCGATTGCCATACCGAATGGCTTCGACATGGTCACGCAGGGAAGGCACACGCAACTGTTCGGCTACATGGCGAGCGCAAATATCTTTGACGTGCTCGGCGTTCGTCCATTTATAGGGCGCACGTTCACTCCTGACGAAGATTCCATAGCGCGGCCCGTCGTGATCCTGAGCTATAACACCTGGAAAACGGACTTTGGGGCTGACCGGGACGTTCTCGGCAAAAGCGTCCAGATGGACCAGATGAATTACGCGGTGATCGGCGTCCTGCCGCCCAGCTTTCAAGGCGTCGGCAATCTGAACAGTCCTGATGTTTTTATTCCCATCTCGATGGCGGACGAAGTCGCCACCGGCCTGCTGAAAACGCTTTTGCATGAACGCGGTTTTCGCCTTGCGAATGTGGTTGGACGGCTCAAGCCCGGCGTCACCGTCGCGCAGGCCAGCGGCGAAGTTCACGCGCTCGGGCTTCAGCTTGAAAAGCAGTATCCCAAGGACAACGGCGGCCGGAACGAAATGGTTGTGCCCATCGACGACACGTCCATTCCTCCGCAGGCGCGGGGAGTCTTCGCGCTCGCGGGTATGCTGATGATGGGGATCGTGGGCCTTGTTCTGCTGATCGCGTGCGCCAATGTTGCCAATCTATTGCTTGCTCGCGCGACGCAGCGCCAGCGCGAAATCGCCGTGCGCCTCGCCCTGGGAGCATCGCGCTCGCGATTGATTCGCCAGTTGCTCACAGAAAGCTTTCTGATCGCGATCTTGGCGGGCATCCTAGGAATTTTCTGCGCCTACTGGGCAAAATCATTTCTCGTTTCGCTGCTCCCCCAGGGGCTGGTTAGAACTCTCGACTTCACGCTCGATGGCCGCGTTTTCCTTTATACGCTTGCGCTGGCGGCGATTGCGACTCTGCTCTTTGGATTAATGCCCGCGCTGCAAGCCTCGCGCGGCGACAGCATCGCGGCACTCAAAGATCGCACCGGCGCGCCCACTGGCAGCGGACGCTGGTATGGCTTGCGCGGCGTGCTGGTCATGATTCAGGTCGCGCTTTCGCTGATCGCGCTGGTCGGCGCGGGGCTTTTCATCCACAGCCTGCGCAACGCGCAGTCGATCGATCCCGGCTTCGAAGTGCAGCATGAACTTGTCATGCTGCTGAACATGGGCGCCGTGCATTACGCCCAGCCGCAGGCCGAAGCGTTCTATCGCGATGTTGTTCAGCGCCTCAATGGCCTTCCCATGATCGCGGGCGCAAGCCTTGCTGATTCCGGGCCGCTCGGTTTGGGCGGCGGGCTGGCGCGCACCACATTCACCGATGGTGTTGACTACACCGACCCGCGCAACGGCAAACTCACGCCCATCGTCGCCTCCGCACCTGGATTTTTTTCCGCCGCGGGCATTCCGCTGCGGGAAGCCCGCGATTTCACGGAGAGCGACGATGCCAACAGCACCATGGTCGCCGTCGTCAATCATGCCGCTGCGGAAACTTTCTGGCCCGGGAAGGATCCCATTGGCGAGCATTTGCATTTTCTTGGCGAAACTTGGATCGTCACTGTCGTCGGCGAAGTGAATACTGTCAAATTCGGATCGCTCGGCGAGGCGCCGCAGGCTGTCGTTTACATGCCGCTCAAGCAGCACTACTCGCCTTTCGTTGTACTTTGGGTACACACAAAGGGTGATCCGGCGAGCGCAGAACCCGCTGTGCGCGACGTGATTCATTCCATGGCGCCGTCGCTCCAGTTGGCTTTTGTCCGCACTGTGCCGCAAGTGCTCGTCCAATCGCTCACTGTGCCCACCATGGGCGCTGAACTTCTCGGCACCTTTGGCCTGCTCGCGCTCATTCTTGCGGCGATTGGGACTTACGGCGTGATGTCGTATTCCGTCAATCAGCGGCGCAATGAAATTGGCATTCGCATGGCACTCGGCGCGCAACCGGCAAATGTCATGCGCTTGATTCTGGGCAACGGCATGGCCATGGTTCTGGGAGGAATTGTTGTGGGGCTCGGCTTCTCCGTCCTGTTGGCAAAGAGTATGAATTCCCTTCTCTACGGCATCGGAATCTTCGATCCGGCGAGCTTCCTTTTGACCGCACTGCTGCTAATAATCGTGGCTCTCGGCGCATGCTTCATTCCTGCCCGCCGCGCCATGCGCGTCGACCCGATTGTGGCGCTGCGGTATGAATAAAGTGGCGCGCGCGTCGAACGCGCGGATGAATGCCTCGCAGCACCATTAATTCTTCCGATTTCCGCATCGTTTGCGCGATGCACTCGGTGTCCGGTCCGTCCCTCCACGCGCGTTCCCCTCTTTCCTCTTGACAATCGAGAGGAGAGCGAAGTACCTTCCTCTTGTTCATCTATAGGAACGGGCAGAGGAAAGCAAAATTCATGGCCGCCATTTCCGAAAACAAACAGGCCGAGTTAGTGCAAGGCACGCTCGACATGCTCATCCTGAAAACTCTCGCGATCGAGCCCATGCACGGCTACGGCATCGCCATCCGCATCGAACAGATCAGCAAAGGCGTTTTCCAGGTGAATCCCGGCTCGCTCTTTCCGGCCTTTCGGCGGCTCGAGCGCTCCGGATGGCTCAAGTGCGAATGGCGAGCCACGGAAAATAATCGGCGCGCGAAGTATTACATACTGACCGAAGTCGGTCGCCGGCAATTGAAAACAGAGACGCGCGAATGGAGCCGGCAAATTGCCGCCATTGCGCGCATCTTGGAGGCATCGTAGCCATCCATGTTTGCGCTCAGTAAATTTTGGCGCGGCGTGCGCGCGATGTTCAGGAAACAGCACGGTGATGGCGAGCTGGACGCGGAGCTGGATGAAGAGCTGCGCGATTTTGTGGAGCGCAGCGCTGTAGCAAAAATGCAAATGGGCTTAAGCCGCCAGCAGGCGCTCCGCGAAGCGCGCGTGGAAATGGGCAGCATGGAGTCCGTGAAGGAAAGAGTGCGCGCCGTCGGCTGGGAGACAGCCTTCCATTCATTCTGGCAGGACGTTCGCTTTGCTTTGCGGATGCTAAGAAAATCCCCCGGCTTCGCCGCCATTGTTGTCCTCACTCTTGCGCTAGGCATCGGCGCAAACACGGCGATTTTCAGCCTAGTCAATGCTTTTTATCTGCGGCCATTGCCAGGGGTGAGCCATCCAGAACAGCTAGCAACATTGGTTGCTACGGGGGATGGGAACGGCATCACGGTCGCGTATGCTGAATACAAATATTACAGGGATCACAACCGAGTCTTCAGCGGCTTAGCCGCATACAGAGACACGGACCTCCAACTCGGCAGCGGGGGAGATCCAGAACGCGTGCAAGGGGCTGTCGTTTCGAGCAACTACTTCACGGTTCTTGGCGCGCGATTCGCACTGGGCCGCTGGTTTTCTCCTGAAGAAGACCAAACGCCGGGAGCATTTCCTGTTGTTGTGATCAGCTACAAACTGTGGAACGAGAGATTTCACGCGGACCCGGGTCTTCTGGGCAAGAGCGTGATCTTGAACGGACACGCATTCACCGTTGTTGGAGTTGCCGCCAAAGACTTTCAAGGGATCGAAGCGGGCGAAAGCCTTGACATCTGGACGCCGCTGGCCATGTACGGCGAAGCGATGCCGGGCGTGTTGGCATCGTTTGATAACGGGTTTCGGTGGCTGGGCCTCATTGGCCGTCGAGCAGCAGGGGTCAGCATGAATCAGGCGCAGGCGGACATGCGCCAACTCATGGCGGAATTCGATCGGGCGCATCCCGGGGAGCATGAGACTGGATTGGCAAGTGTCGTCCCGCAATTCAGATTCGAGCTGGATAGCTTCGAGGCGATTCTGTTTGCGGCGGTCGGATTCTTGCTACTCATTGCTTGCGCAAACGTGGCGAATCTCTTGTTGGTGCAATCTTCGATGCGAAAAGGAGAATTCGCCGTCCGACAAGTGCTTGGCGCGAGCCGAGGGCGGCTGGCATGGCAGTTGCTGGTGGAAGGGCTTCTGATCTCGCTGTTTGGGTGCGCGGCCGCGCTGCTGACAATGCTGTGGGTGCCACATCTGATTCTGCCCTTACTTAACATCGGCGGTGGTGTGCCAGCAGTCGACCTGGAGCCCGATGTGCGCGTGCTGGGTTTTGCGCTGGCGATTTCGGTTTTGAGCAGTATCGGGTTCACGCTGGCGCCAGCAGCGCAAGCAGCGAAGCGCGACTTGATTCCGGCGCTCAACGACTCGGCAGCAGGAGCAAAGTTCGGCAAGTCAAAGCTGCACGCCTCGCTGGTGATTGTGCAAATTTCTCTTTCGATTGTTTTGTTGGTTGGCGCGGACCTGTTGCTACGAGCGCTGGGAAAAATCGATGCGGTCAAGCCGGACTTCGAAACGAAGAACATCCTGCTGGTCTCGGTTCAGCCGGGAATGAATGGGTACAACGAGGCGCAGTTGAGCGAATTTTACTGGGAAGTGCAGCAACGCGTGGAGAGTTTGCCGGGGGTTAGGGCAGCGGGGCTGGCTACGGACATTCTGGCGGGCAATTTTTTTGTAGAGGAGATTGCCGCGGAAGGACACGAGCCGCCGGTAAGCGAGCCGTGGACGGCTATTCATTATGACTCGATCTCTCCGGGATATTTTCACGCCATGAGTATTCCGATTCTGCGCGGACGCGAGTTTGATTGGGGCGATACGGCGGGAAGCCCTAAAGCACTGGTCTTGAATGAAAGCGCGAGCCGGGATTTGTTTGGAGCGGGAATCCCAGTCGGAAGGATGGTTCATCTCAAAGGCGAGAGAGAGCCGAGAGAGGTTGTTGGGCTAGTGAAAGACGTTTGGTATCCGGGGCTGTGGGAAAATCCACCTGCAAACATTTATTTTCCGCTAATGCAAGATCATCCCTGGCCGCTGTCGGCGGTAACCATTCACGTGTGGACGAAGGGAGATCCGAGGGGCGAACTGCCGAGTGTCAAGCGCGCGGTGGGAAGCGTGGACAAGAGCTTGCCCGTTTACGACGTTAGAACGATGAATGACTTTCTGCAGCAGTCACTATGGGCGCTGAGAACCGCAAACGCCGTGGTGGCGGTCGTAGGATTGCTCGCGTTGCTGATGGCGGCGGTTGGGGTTTATGGCGTGATTTCGTATGGAGTGACGCAGAGGACGAGGGAGATTGGAGTGCGAATGGCGCTGGGAGCGCAGCCGGGTGACGTGTTGCGCATGGTGATTCGGGAAGGCATGCTGTTAGCGGGCGTGGGAATTGTGACGGGAATCTGCGGCGCGCTGGCGCTGACGAGATTTTTGCAGAGCTTGTTGTTTGAGATTAAACCGACAGACCCTACGGCGTTTGGGTCTGTGGTAATTCTACTGATCGTTGTAGCACTCGCGGCGTGTTACATACCCGCGCGGCGGGCAATGAGGATCGAGCCGATGGAGGCGCTCAGGTACGAGTGAGAAAAATAGTGGCGAGTGGCTAGCGAACTGCAAAGACCGAAAAACTAAACACTTTGTGCAGAAAGCAGCGCGAAGCGGAAGAGAACTTTACTTATCTACAGGCGACGCCGGACGAAATTCCCAGACTAGGCTGGTTTTTCCTCTTTACTTTCTAACCTCAACTATCAAGTATAGACGCGGATGAGCATCGAAAAACTGGAGCCCAAGGCTGATAATCCGTGTTTCGGATGCGGCGCGGACAATCCGCGCGGGATGAAGCTCACATTCGAGCAAGATCACGAGACGCGGAAAATCATGGGCCGCTTTCGCTTGGGGCCCGAATATCAGGGAAGCAATCGCGTGCTGCATGGCGGAATTATCGCGGTGCTGCTGGATGAGGCGATGGGCAAGCTCAACCGCTTTCATGATGTGCGCGCGGTGACGGCGGAACTTTCGGTGGAATATCTTCGCCCAGTGCCAGTCGGCGAAGATATTATTGTCGAGGCGCAGGAAGTTTCGCGCGAAGGCCGCAATTTGATGCATCGCGGCGAAATTCGCAACGCAGCGGGAAAAGTGCTGGCGCGCGGCAAAGGCCGATTCGTGGCGATCGGCGAACGCGCGAAGTAGAATATCCATGCTTCAGACGATGTTGTGAATGTGAGGACCCATGACGCCAAATCTTGACATCAGGCTTCTCAATGAAATTGCTGCGGCCGCTTCGGCTACAGGGGACGCATCGGCGCGCGCGAAACGCGCTGCGGAAATGATTCGCGGGGCTTGCAACTGCTACTGGGCCGGTATTTTCGAAATTTCCGGTGAGGAGGCTCGCGCGGTTGCATGGACAGGCGCGGAAGCGCCGGCATTTCTGAGCTTTCCGCTGACGCGCGGCATCACGCGAGACGTGCTGAGAGCGCGCAAAGCTGAGCTGGTCAATGATGTGCTGAAAGATTCGCGTTACCTGGTGGCGTTCTCGACGACGCGCGCGGAAATCATTGCGCCGATTATTGATGGTAGCGGAAATGTGGTGGGCACACTGGAGGCCGATTCCGACAAAGTCAACGCGTTCACGCAATCGGATGTGCAATTCCTGGAGCAGTGCGCCGCGCGGCTGGCGCCGCTTTTCACGAAACGCGGTTTGTAAGTTAGATTTCCCCAGTCCGTCCAATTTGGCCTGATTCCTGCCATCACGTGCGATTCGCATTCCACGCCCAATTTAATAAAATAGGGTTACGAGGAAACGCAAATGGACAATGGTGTGAAAAACAACGGAAATGGACACGAAAATCTCTGGCGCGTGAAAGTTGGGCTGGCGGAAATGCTCAAGGGCGGCGTGATTATGGACGTCACCACAGCGGAGCAGGCGAAAATCGCCGAGGATGCAGGAGCTTGCGCGGTGATGGCGCTCGAACGCGTTCCCGCAGATATTCGCAAAGAAGGCGGCGTGGCGCGCATGGCCGCTCCGCGAATTATTCGTGAAATCATGGATACGGTGACGATTCCCGTGATGGCCAAAGCGCGCATCGGACATTTTGCCGAAGCGCAGGTGCTCGAAGCTCTTGAAGTTGATTACATTGATGAAAGCGAAGTGCTCACGCCGGCGGATGAGGAAAATCATATCTGGAAGCATTCCTTCAAAGTGCCGTTCGTTTGCGGCGCGCGCAATCTGGGCGAAGCGCTTCGGCGCATCGGCGAAGGCGCGGCGATGATTCGCACGAAGGGCGAAGCGGGTTCGGGCAACATTGTGGAAGCTGTGCGTCACATGCGGACGATTGTGGGCCAGATGAAGCGGCTCACCACGCTCGGCGAAGATCAACTGATGCACGAAGCGAAGGAGCTTGGCGCGCCGCTGGATTTGGTTCAGTACGTTGCGAAAAACGGCAAATTGCCCGTGCCGAATTTCTCCGCCGGCGGAATCGCCACTCCCGCTGACGCCGCTCTCATGATGCAGCTCGGCGCGGAAGCGGTTTTCGTTGGTTCCGGAATTTTCAAGTCGAGCGATCCAGCGAAGCGCGCGAAGGCCATCGTCTATGCCACGACAAATTATCAGGACGCGAAGAAAGTGCTCGCGGCATCCGACGAACTTGGCGAGGCGATGAAGGGGCTCGACATTCGGCAAATGGAAGAAAAGGATTTGCTGCAGACGCGCGGCTGGTGATCGTTCGGGTACCGTAGAGAAGGTGACCATGTGGACGGCTCGGCACAGTCGCCCAAGGCGACGAAAACTGAATCTTTTTTTGCCTCAGTACATCTGCTAGTAGGATTCCGTCATGCCACATTTATTCGAGCCGCTGAAAATACGAGGGGTGACGCTGCGAAACCGGATCGCGGTTTCGCCGATGTGCCAGTATTCGTGTGAGGACGGCCTCGCCAACGATTGGCATTTCGTGCATCTGGGAAGCCGGGCTGTAGGCGGCGCGGCGGTTGTTTTCTGTGAAGCGACGGCGGTTCTGCCCGAAGGACGCATCAGCCCGCAGGATTTGGGAATTTGGAGCGACCGCCACGCGGAAGCGCTCGCGCGCATTGTGAAATTCATTCATGAGCAAGGAAGCCTTGCAGGAATTCAGCTCGCGCATGCGGGACGGAAGGCGAGCACGTATCGCACCTGGTCTCCCAAGCAGGGCGCGATTCCGCCGAGCGACGGCGGATGGAACAATGTGCTTGCGCCGAGCGCGATAAAATTCCAAGACAATTATCCGCAGCCACGAGAAATCACGCACGACGAAATTCGCGCCGTCACCGAGGCCTTCGCCGCAGCCGCCCGCCGCGCACATGAAGCTGCATTCGATATCATCGAAATTCACGCGGCGCACGGCTACTTGATTCACGAATTTCTGTCGCCCTTCAGCAATCACCGCACGGATGAATACGGCGGGTCATTTGATAATCGGGCTCGAATCGCACGCGATGTTGTGAAGGCTGTCCGCGGCTCTTGGCCGGAAACGCAGCCGCTGTTTATGCGCATTTCGGCCACGGATTGGAAAGAGGGCGGCTGGGATGCGGATCAATCAGTGCAGCTCGCGCGCGAAGTGAAAAAACTCGGCGTCGATTTGATCGATTGTTCTTCTGGCGGCGTGATTCCGGGCGTCAACATCCCCGTCGGACCGGGATACCAGACGAAATTTGCGGAAAAGATTCGGCGCGAAGCGGAGATTCTCACTGGCTCCGTCGGCATGATTACCGAGCCTGTCCAAGCCGATCACATTATTCGCACGGGCCAGGCGGATATTGTGCTGCTTGCGCGCGAAATGCTGCGCGATCCGTACTGGCCATTGCGGGCCGCGCGCGAGCTTGGCCATGAAGCTTCGTGGCCCGCGCAATATCTCCGCGCCGCGCCGGATAATTCGCCGCAGCGCAAGCCAGCACCACCTTCCGCAAGCAGCGCCAAATCTTCTGCTTGATTCGCCCCGGTGTGAATGAACACTCAACCAAAATGGCCGGTTTGCGCGGCTCCGCTGCAATGATTGGCGTTCGCGCAAAGTGCTAAACTGTGGTTTCAGGTTAGCGGATCTGCAAATGCTCATCGGAATTTTAGCGATACAGGGCGACTTTGAAGCGCACGCGCGCGCGCTCGACAAATTGGGCGTGAAATATGTCTTTGTGCGCACGCCCGAAGACCTGCAGGGCGTTGACGGGCTAATCCTGCCGGGCGGGGAAAGCACCACGCACATGAAATTGCTGGCGGAGACTGGCCTCGAACCTGCAATCCGGCAAATGGCGGCCAATGGCGGCGCTTTTTTGGGCACGTGCGCAGGGGCGATTCTTTTAGCGCGCGAAGTGAAATCGCCGGAACAAAATTCGCTGGGCCTGGCCGACATGACCGTCATGCGTAATGCATATGGCAGACAGCTTTCAAGCGACGTGCTCACTCTTCCAACGAAGTTGCGCGAAGCGCCGCTGGAAATGGTTTTCATTCGCGCGCCGATTATTGAAAAAACGGGGCCGCGAGTCGAAATTCTGGCCGAGCGCGAAGGAAAGCCCGTGCTGGTTCGACAGGGCAAAGTGATGGCGTCGACTTTTCATCCCGAACTAACGAGTGACACCACGATTCATGAGCAATTCCTTAAGCTGGCATGCAACAATAACAAGAAGCCATGAAATTGCCGCAAACGCCCCTGCGACGAAAGAAAATTCTGTTCGTGTGCATCGGCAATTCCTGCCGAAGCCAAATGGCGGAGGCGCTGGCGCGTTATCATGCGGCCGAACTGATTGAAGCGGAAAGCGCGGGCATTTCGCCGCTGGGCGTGGTTTCAAGGGAGGCGCTTGCTGTTTTGCAGGAGATGGGTATCCGCGCCGAGGGACACTATTCGAAAAGCATCAACGATGCGCTGCAATTTTTTGCGCCGGAAATTGTGGTCAACATGTCTGGGCGAAAACTGAACGTGTCGTTTGGCACCGCCGAGATGCTCGATTGGAAAGTGGCCGACCCGTATGGGAGCGATCTGGAAACTTACCGGCGAATTTGCGGAGACATCGAAAGCCGCGTGAAGAAATTGGTGCGAGAGCTGGACGGCCAGCATAAATGAGAAGAGAAACGACAAGCGTCTCGCAAGAAGACTACCTGAAACAGATCTGGGAAATCGTGCAGGAAGAGCAGACGCCAATCAGCGCGCGACTGGCCGAGGATCTTGGCGTGACACCTCCGGCGGTAACCGCGGCGTTGAAGCGCATGACGCGCGGGGGGTTTTTGCGAGTGGAACGTGACGGCAGGATCGCACTTACGCCGAAGGGGCGCAAAATTGCGGAACATCTTGTGTTGCGGCACCGGCTGGCGGAAAAGCTGCTTACCGACGTCATTGGGCTCGAGTGGTCTCGCGCGCATGAGGAGGCGGAAAAGCTTGAGCACGGCATTTCCGCAGAAGTGGTCGCACTGTTACTGAAAAGGTTTGGGCGCGAGAGCCGATGCCCGCACGGAGTACCGCTGTTTGGAGGATTGCCGCGCCTGCGAAAAAAATATGGGGCTGTAAGACTGGCCGAAGCGCCCGCTGGGCGTGTTTATGAAGTGCTGCGTGTTTTCGAAAAAGAGCAGGAGTTCCTGAATTTTCTCGCAGGACTCGGAATTCTGCCTGGCGCGCGGCTGCGCGTCCTCAAACGCGAGTACGACCACACGATGACGATTACGCTCGATTCTTCAACGAAGAAAATCTATCTCGGAAGCCCTGCTACGACACAGATCTGGGTAGCGCAGGCTCGCTAACTCAGACCAGCGCAGATAAATTCCTATGCTGCAGAAGCTTTCATGCGGTGGGAATTTCCAGGAGCGCCCCTCTGCCGCTGCGTTGGTTTTCTACGCGACGAACGGGCCGCCTCTGTGACTGCGGTGATCCTGGGAAGCGCTTGAATGGTCGCGCGAATTGATTTTGCCAGCGCCCTTTTAGCAACAGCCTCTTTGCGCAGCATCGGCGAAAATCTCGACTCAACTGACCCCGCCAATTCTTTCGCCAAATCGGCCCCTTCCTCCAGCGCCACAATGGCATGCCAGAGCGCTGCTTCCTCCCGCTCCGAATGGGCGCTGAGCACTGATTGCGTGGAATAAGTATGTCCGACACGGCAACGGAATCCATCGAGCCGGCCATATTTCAAATGTTGCAACGGCC
Organism: Candidatus Acidiferrales bacterium; assembly: GCA_030037335.1. Taxonomy (GTDB): domain Bacteria; phylum Acidobacteriota; class Terriglobia; order Acidiferrales; family UBA7541; genus DAHUXN01. Next base: position 11,201 of record JASHRN010000089.1, read on the forward strand.
CACCGCACTCTGGACATGATAAGTGCGTTTCATGCGCTTTCATGACAAAACCTTCCACTGACCTCGTGTTTCTTAATGCGACAACATTTTGTCTTGAGAGAGAATCCAGCAAAGATGGAATCTCCTTCAACAGAACACAATAATCGACTTGCACGTGTTCCAGCACGCTGCGAGGCATTTGTGGATATTCCGCGTCCTCGGGATCCTGCACTACGGCAATACCGCCGCGACGCTTGATTTCCCACATTCCGGCGGTACCATCATCGAGTAATCCCGTTAACACCACTCCGATCACACGCGAACCATAGTACCTTGCGGCGGACCGAAACAGAGCGTCAATCGCCGGCCGATGGCGGTTCTCCTTAGGCCCCATTACCGAGTCAACTTGCCGACCTTCGACCAGGAGATGCCGGTCTGGGGCGGAAACATAAACGTGGCCTTGCTGGATGGTTGTGTTCCCATTCGGACTGCTGACCGGCAGAGCACAATTCCGTGCGAGTACTTCCACCAACGCGTTGTCGGAACGGGGTGCGGTGTGCTGAACGATGAAAACGCTCGCGGGCAAATCGGCAGGCAAGCACTTGAGAAATGTCTTCAGGGCACTCACGCCTCCTGCTGATGCCCCCACGACAATGATGTCCCGTCTCACAGTATGTTGTGCACTTAATCTTTGAGATGTTTAGCACACACAGGCGTGACATTTTGCCGGCCTGCACGAACGCCAGGATGCAAATTGCGCCGCTTTTGCTGGAACGGACGAGGGGGAAGGAATAACATCGTCGCCGATGGCATTTCATTCCGGTTTCGTGGCGATCATCGGCCGCGCGAATGCGGGGAAGTCGACCCTCGTCAACGCGCTGGTCGGAAAAAAAGTGGCGATCGTTTCTCCCCAGCCGCAGACGACGCGCACGCGCATCCAAGGAATCGTGACGCGCGGAAATGGACAGGTGGTGCTGGTGGACACACCCGGAATTCATCGAGCGACGAAACCGCTGGATCGCCAAATGATGCAGGAAGTGGCTGAATCGCTCGATGGGATCGATATTGCTTCGCTGATCGTCGATGCGACGCGCGATCTCGAAGCGGCGGATCGGTATTCGATCGAGTGGCTGCGTAAATTTTCCGGCCCGGGTTACCTGCTGCTCAACAAGATTGATCGCGTGAAAAAGGATCGTTTGCTTCCGCTCATCGACCGCTGGCGGCGCGAATATGAATTCGAGGAGATTTTTCCTATATCCGCGCAGCGCGGAGATGGCCTCGGCGAATTGCTGCAAAGCTGGATCGCACGCTTGCCTGAAAATCCCCCGTTTTTTCCTGCGGACCAGTACACAGACCAGCCCGAGCGATTTCTGGCCGCTGAAGTCATCCGCGAAAAAGCGATCCTGCTGACGCGCGAAGAGGTTCCTCACGCGGTTGCTGTACTGATCGACAATTTCGAAGAGAGCGAGAAGCTGCTGAAGATTCGCGCCACGATTTACGTGGAACGCGAAGGACAGAAAGGCATCCTGATTGGCCACGCTGGATCAAAAATGAAAGAAATTGGAACCGCGGCCCGGAAGGAACTGGAGCAGATTCTCGGCGCGAAGATTTTTATCGAGCTGCACGTGAAAGTGCAGCCGGATTGGCGGCAAAATCGGGCGATGATTAAACTGCTCGACTGGCGGCGGCAGCTCGAGCAATTGGAGCAAACGGAGACCGAGTTTGGCGACGACGAAGTCTAGGTTCACTGCGCGAATCCGTGTCGTCTGATTTCTGGCGAGACGCCGCTATTTCGCCGAAGCAGATGACGCCTTGGGCCACAGGTTCAGCGTCATCGTCCGTTCGGCGGGCCCAGCGGGAAGATAGGTCGTCAAATGCCGCACCAGGCGTTTGAAAAGGAAAATCGTGGTGCCCGGACCTTCCGAAATCGCGTGCGTGCGATTCGGATAATCCATGAAGTCGAAGCTCTTGCCGAGCTCAATCATCCGATTCACCAAAAGCTCCGATCCGGCAAAATGGACGTTGTCGTCTCCTGAGCCGTGCATGAGCAGAAGCTTGCCCTTGAGTCCCTCTGCAAAGTTAATCGCGGATGCGGCTTTGTATCCATCCACGTTTACTTGTGGCAGGCCCATGTACCGCTCCTGATAAATCGAGTCGTAGATGCGCTGGTCCGGGACAGGAGCAACCGATATTCCCACTTTGTAAATTTCCGGCGAACGGAACATCAAGTTGAGCGTGTTCGTGCCGCCGCCGCTCCAGCCCCAAACGGCGACGTGATTCGCATCAACATAGCTGCGCTCCTGCGCGATCGCGCGCACAGCAGCGGCCTGCTGCTGCGAAGAAAGCACGCCCACGGCGCCGTAAATGCATTTGCGCCACTCGCGTCCTTTGGGGCCTGGAGTGCCTTGATTGTCCACGCTGGCGATTAAATAGCCTTCGTTCGCAATCGCGCGATGAAGAAGCGCTTCCGGGCCGCCCCAGCGGTCCATTACGGTTTGCGCGGCGGGCTCGCCGTAAACGTTGAAAAGAATCGGATATTTGCGCGAAGGATCGAAATTGGATGGCTTGATCATGTAGGCGTCGAGCTTCACGCCGCCACCGACATCGACCTGAAAAAATTCCACCGGACTCGAGATGAGCGACTTCACTTTCTCGCGCAGCTCGGAATTGTTAACAAACACGCGCACGTTGCGATGATCGGGCAAGCTCACCAATTCTGTGACCGATGGAGTGTCGAAGGCCGAAAAAATATGCAACGCCCACTGGCAATCCGGCGAAATGTCATAGAAGTGAACGCCCGCTGCATCCGCTGGCGTCAACCGCTGCGGCGCCGAAGTATCGTCAATTTTCGAGCGGTACAAATAATGCTGAGTGGCATTCTCCGGCGACGCGATGAAATACACGAATTCCTCTGCTGGGTCGACCGTGAGCATCTCAATCACGTCAAAGTCGCCATGCGTAATCAGCTGCGGGTCACCGCCATTGCGCGGAATGATGTAAACGTGCCGCCAGCCGTCGCGCTCGCTGATCCAAAGGAATCCATTGTGCTTTGCGAGGTATCGCGTGTCGTCGTTGACGTCCACCCAGGCTTTATCTTCATCGCGGAAAATCCGCCGCGCGCGTCCTGATTTCCCATCCGCAAGATAGGCGTCATTCTGGTTCTGCACGCGATTGATGTGCTGAAGCAAAATGTCGTTCGAGCCTTCCACCCACTGTATCCGCGGCAAATAACTTTTCTCCGAGTCTCCTGTCACATCGATCCACTTCGTTCGGCCGTCGCTCACATTCACGACGCCAATGCGCACGTTGGAATTGGGCGTGCCAGCGCAGGGAATGCGATACGTCCACACTTTTGGGTAAACGCCGTAATCGGGATAAGGAATCTGCGTAACGGGTTCGCGGAACCCTGCGCCCAAATCATTAATCATCGAAAATTGCCGCACGGGGCTCGAGTCAAACTGAAAGTAAGCAATGCTGCGACCATCAGGACTCCACCGGAACCCGTCGCGCACGTCGAATTCTTCCTCATAGACCCAATCCGACGTGCCATTAATAGTCGTCGCCGAACCATCTGTTGTCAGCGCTGTGATTTTCTGCGTGCTCAGATTTTCGACATACAAATTGTTGTCGCGAACGTACGCTACCCTGCTCCCATCAGGGGAGAATTTCGCAAACATCAGCGAAGAAGGCGCCGCGTCACCGCCGATCTGTTGTAGTTTTTTGCTCGCTCGATTCAGCACCCAGTAATCGCCGCGTGTGTTTTCGCGCCAGACGCGCTGAGAATTTGTGAACACGAGAATTTGGGAACGGTCGTTCGACCATTCGAAATCGTCAATGGCAAGCGGCTCCTTGGCACCTGCAGGAATTAGCTCAGCGGAAGAAAACAATACCGTGCGCGCGCCCGTTGCCGTGTCATAGCTCGCCAGTTCCTGTTTTTCTTCTTCTCCGCGCGACCGTTCCAGGATCGTATACGATTTGCCTTCCTGCTCCCAGCGGATCGGGCCGAATCTTCGGCCAAAGAATTCGCCGGAGGCGAAAATGCGGTCAACCCACTCGTCGAGCGAACCCGGCGCTCTGGCTGCCTCACTTCCCTGCCCTACCATGAGTTTCGCAGCATTTCCATGCCTGCCATCACCCTTCTTCGCACTCAAGGTTTCCCATTCACGCAGCGGCGTGAATCCGCCCGCAAACGCTGCAGCTCCTGCAAAACTCGATGTTCGTAGGAAAAAACGGCGCGACATTCGCGGCTCTTGATTCATTTCGCAGCTCCTCGTATCAGATCGTATAAAGTATTGACCGCCGCATTTTACGCGAACCGCGACTCATGTCATCAAAAAAGTCCGTCGCGCGGCACTCGTTGGAGATTGCTTCAGCTTCGCTTATCGGAACTAAACGCCACCTTAGGTTGCATTTTCCGCTTCTATAGCTTCCAATAGAGAACGAGCAGAATTTCTTCGACTTATTTTCGGGGCAACGTTATGGGTGAAGTGCGAGAGGTAGTTATCGTCAGCTCCGTGCGCACCGCGGTGGGCAAAGCCTTCAGGGGCGCGCTGCGAGCTACGCGCCCCGACGACTTGGCTGCGGCGGCGATTCGCGAAGCGCTCGCCCGCATACCCAGCTTGAATCCCAAAGAAATCGAGGATGTGATCCTCGGCTGCGCCATGCCCGAAGCCGAACAGGGCATGAACGTTGCGCGCATCGCATCGCTGCGTGCGGGCTTGCCTGTGGAAGCCTCCGCGATGACGATTAATCGCTTCTGCTCCTCTGGATTACAGGCAATTGCCATTGCTGCTGAGCGAATCGCATCGGGTCAAGCAAATGTAATCGTGGCAGGCGGCACGGAATCCATGAGTATGATTCCGATGGGCGGAAATAAAATTTCGCCGAATCCGTGGCTGATGGACCATTATCCGGATTCCTACCTGGGCATGGGACTAACGGCGGAGAATCTGGCAAAAAAATATGGAATCACGCGCGAGCAATCCGATGAATTCTCTCTACAGAGCCATCAGAAAGCGCTCGCGGCGATTGCCGCAGGCAAATTCAAACAGGAGATTGTTCCCGTAGAAGTGAACTTCACTTCAGTGGACGGATCCAATGGGAATCATCCGAAAACCGCAAAGTCCACTTTCGAAATGGATGAAGGCCCGCGCGCAGACACATCGCTTGAAGCACTCGCGAAATTGAAGTCCGCGTTTCACGCCAAGGGCGTCGTGACCGCAGGAAACAGCTCGCAGATGAGCGATGGCGCAGCGGCAGCGGTGGTGATGTCTGCGGAACGCGCGAAGGCTATTGGAGCAAAGCCACTGGCCAAATTCATTTCGTTTGCGACGGCGGGCTGTCCCCCTGAAGAAATGGGAGTTGGCCCTGTGTTTGCGATTCCGAAAGCACTCAAGCTTGCGGGACTCACTCTCGATAAAATTGACGTGATCGAATTGAATGAAGCATTCGCGGCGCAGTCGCTCACGGTCATTAAGCTTGCGGGCCTCGATCCGGCGCACGTGAATCCGAATGGAGGGGCGGTAGCGCTTGGGCATCCTCTTGGCTGCACTGGCGCGAAGCTGACCGCGACGATTCTGCGCGAACTCGAGCGGCGCAAAGGGCGCTACGGAATGGTGACGATGTGCGTTGGAGGCGGCATGGGCGCCGCGGGAATTTTGGAGCGCTCGAATTAGGAAAAAGATCGTCACAGCGAGTGTCGCGCTGTGGAGTCTCTTGTGAAGGTTGGAAGAATTCTATTGACAGACCATTTATTAAGTGGTATACACTCGTCGTGCGGTCAAAACTTGGAGGCCAAAGCCACCTTAGGTGGCTTTTGGTATTTTATGGGGGCGAAGAAACGGTAAATCTAATCGCGGAAATCTCGGAAATTAAAAATCGTTGTAACTTGTTGAAAACAAACGAAAGGAGTAGTTTCTAATCGCGGAAATTTTCGCGATTAGAAATTCCCGCCCCGTTTTCGGGGGGGGGCACACCTCGAACCCGGCAAACGCGATTGAGGAGTTAACATGGCCACCACCACAATTTCTCAAAACATGACGCGCGGCGGCGGATTTCTGATTTCTTCGTGCACGCCGGAGGAAGTGTTCACTCCCGCGGACATGAGTGGCGATCAAAGATTGATCGGGCAGACTGCGGAGGAATTTGTCACAAAGGAAGTTTTGCCGCGCATTCCGGAACTGGAACAGCATAAAGAAGGGTTGATGCCGCAGCTCTTGAAAAAGGCCGGAGAATTGGGACTGCTTGGCGGCGGAATTCCGGAAGAGTTCGGCGGGGCGGGCCTCGATAAGGTTTCCGCGGCACTGCTTTCGGAAAAGCTAGCGGCATACGCGTCGTTCGCTGTGACCCACGGCGGCCACGCCGGAATAGGAACGGTTCCGATCGTTTATTTTGGGACGGAAGAGCAGAAGAAAAAATATCTACCGCGTATCGCCACGGGCGAAATTGTTTCGTGCTACTGCCTCTCCGAGCCGCAGGCCGGCTCCGACGCGCTCGCGTCGCGTACGCGCGCGGTGCTTTCGCCCGACGGAAAAAACTGGATCCTGAACGGCCAAAAAATGTGGATCACCAATGGCGGCTTCGCGGATTTGTTTGTGGTTTTCGCGAAAGTCGACGGGGAGAAGTTCTCCTGTTTCTTAGTGGAGCGCGGCGCGCCCGGATTTTCGGTCGGCGCAGAAGAAAAAAAGATGGGCATCAAGGGCAGCTCGACCGTGGCGCTATTTTTCGAGAACACGCCGGTGCCAAAGGAAAATCTGCTGCACGAAATCGGACGCGGGCACATCGTCGCCTTCAATACGCTGAACTCCGGACGATTCAGCCTGGGCGCGTATTGCCTCGGCGGCGCAAAAAAAACCTTGGAAGCGGCATCGAGGTACTCGAAAGAGCGAACAGCGTTCGGCAAGCAGCTCAGGCAGTTCGGCCTGATTGAAGCGAAGCTTGCAGAGATGGCCATTCGCATTTACGCCGCGGAATCGATGATTTATCGCATCGCCGGCCAAGTCGATGCAGCGACGGCAGCGACTCCCGACGGCACAACGAAAACCGAGCAGGGCATGAAAATGCTCGAAGAATACGCCATCGAAAGCTCGATCAGCAAAGTATACGGCTCAGAGACGGTGGATTATTGCGTCGACGAAGCTGTCCAGATTTTCGGCGGCTACGGATATCACGAAGATTATCCGGTCGCGCGCGCTTACCGCGACAGCCGCATCAACCGCATTTTCGAAGGTACGAATGAAATCAATCGCATGCTTATCATCCAGATGTTGATGAAGCGCGCGATGGCCGGCGTTCTGCCGCTCATTCCCGCAGCGATGAAGCTCGCCGAGGAAGTGCTCGCCGGGCCGTCAATGGAAGAGAGTGCAAGCGGAGAGTTCGCGCAGGAGGAGCGCGTCGTCGCCAATAACAAGAAGATTTTCCTGCTCGCTGCCGGCGCGGCAGTGCAGCGCTTCCGGGAGCAGCTTGCTGAACAGCAGGAGATCGTGGCTGCACTGGCGAACGTGGTGATGGAGATCTACGCAATGGAGTCCTGCCTGCGCCGTGCACAGAAGGCGGCGAAAAGGAACGCGGGCGACGCCAGTTCGGCGATGGCGGACGCGACGCGCGTTTTCATTTCCGACGCCGCAGATCGCGCCGAACGCGAAGCGCACACCGCTCTTGCCGGAACCGTGGAAGGCGATGCGCTGCGCACGCAGCTTGCTGTGCTCCGCCGGTTCACCAAGCGCGACACAATCGACACGATTGCGCCCCGCCGCCGCATCGCCGGCACCGTTCTCGCCGGCGACCGCTACCCCTTCGAGGCCCGTTGAAAGCGTACAACCTACTGATGTCTCAGCGACTTATCTGTGCGAGTTTTTTCTTCCTTTTGATCACGCCCAGGACGCTACCCGGCCAAACGAAATCCTCTGCGGATTTGGAACAGTCGGCCCGGAATTTCGTGCGTCAGTTCTACGACTGGTATGTCCCTCTAGCTCTTGGTGACGATTCGATCCCCGCCTTTAATTTCGCTTTGCAGCGCAGGGGTGCTTTGTTTAGCCCGGAGCTATTTCGCGCTTTGAAACAGGACTCCGAAGCTTCGGCAAAAGCGAATGGATACATCGTAGGGCTGGATTTTGATCCCTTCTTGAACAGTCAAGACCCGGATGACAGATACGAAGTCGGCAAAGTTACGCATGAAGAAGATAGCTATTCCGTAGAGGTTTTCGGGATTCAGTCTGGCAAGAAGAACGAAAAGCCCTCCGTGTTTGCCGTCGTAACGCGCAGAAACGGACGATGGCTCTTCGTAAATTTCCGCTATCCGAATTCTTCCGCTGTCGACCTCCTCAGCGTGTTACGCCGGCTTGCCCAAGACCGAGAGAAGCCGACCAAGTGAAGGCAAATGCAAACTCTCGCACATTCATGGAAGGTAAGTCCCCAAATGGTCAATTTGATCGCGCCGGCGATCGGGCTAAGTGACTGAGACGGAAGCGCTTCAGTGCTGACTCTTTCGGCCAGTAATTTGCATCTAAGTGAGCGGGGGGTAGGTGATCCAGAGATGCAAATCCGTCGAATTCCCAAGTGGGTGTATTGGTGTGCTGCTGCACTGATTGCGCTTAACACTTATTTCTTTCAGGAACTGATTGCCGCTGAGCTGCTCTTCGGGATTGTTTTCGGAAGCTTTCTTTTGGTGCTTCTGGCGATCTACATCGTTGGCGAAGCGGGCGACCGGGGGCTGGGATGGGTAGAGGCGAACCGGCGAGGTATGGCGGCTGGAGCGCGCCGGCAATGGGGCCGGGTGGAAGCGGTCAGTAAAAAGACATTCCACCGTCCACATTCAGAGTCTGCCCGGTGATTGCGGCTGACTGAGAAGAGGCGAGGAAGAGCGCGGCGTCCGCCACATCGGCGGCCGTTTGAGGCTTTCCTTGTAAGATGCGCTCAAGAAAGCTCTTAAAGAGCTCATCCGGGTCGGCATGAAGCCGCTCGGCCAATCTTTTGCCGAGCGACTGGGACATTTCCGTTTCTGGCACAGGCCCTGGGCAGATCGCATTCACGCGAACCCCTTGGCGCGCCGCCTCCGCTGCTACCGTCCGGGTAAATCCCACCAAGCCTGCCTTTGACGCCGCATACGGCCCATTCCATTGAAAAGCAGCTTTCGCCGCGACGCTCGAAATGTTTATGATTGCGCCGGAGCCGCGCTGGTACATTTCGGGCAGGACCAGACGCGTCATTAGAAAGGGTCCGCGCAGATTCACGGCTATAACTTCATCCCATTCGTCAGGAAGCACTTCTTCGACGGCCTTCACTGGGCCGAGGACGCCAGCGTTGTTGACGAGAATGTCTATACGGCCAAATTGGGTGCGAGCGGCTTGCACAATGGCCCGACAATCCGATTCCTGAGAGACGTCGGCCGGGATGGCTGCGGCTCTATGGCCGCCGGACTTGAGCTCTGCGGCTACCGCATCGATTTGCGATTGGGTGCGTGCGGTCACCAGAATGGCCGCGCCCTCACGGGCGAAGCGAAGGGCGATGGCACGACCGATTCCGCGGCCGGCTCCTGTGACAATGGCAACCTGGCCTGAAAGCAGCATGTGCAAGCTCCTGTTTCAAGGATCGAGGACTACAGACCGAAATATCATCAAGGCTGCAGTAGGCTGATTGCAAGGGAATTAGCTGCTCAGGAAAGCAGTGACGCTGTGGGGCAGAATGGGGTAACATAAGCTTCCATGCCTACTGACATCTGGAACATACAGGGTTCAAACAGAAGCGAAAACGGCAGAAAAACGCTGGTGCGCGTGCGCCCGCGCGGCTTTTGCGCCGGAGTGGTGCGCGCAGTCGACATTGTCGAACTGGCGCTCGAAGCATATGGCGCGCCGGTTTACGTGCACCATGAGATCGTGCACAACCGCCATGTTGTCGAACAATTGCGGCAGCGGGGCGCGATTTTCGTGGAAGCTATCGGCGAGGTGCCGATCGGCGCGGTGCTGGTTTTCAGCGCGCATGGGGTTCCACCGCGCGTGCGTGAAGAGGCGAAAGAGCGGCAGCTGCGCGTGATTGATGCCACGTGCCCGCTGGTGACAAAAGTGCATCTCGAGGCGCGAAAATTCGCACGCGAGGGCCGGACGCTGATTTTGATCGGGCACCGCGACCATCAGGAGATTGTGGGCACTTCGGGAGAAGCGCCGCTGCAAACCGTGGTGGTGGGAAGCGTGGAAGAAGTTGACCGGTTGCAACTGGAAGATCCGGAGCGGCTGGCGTTTTTGACTCAGACGACGCTGAGCCTCTATGATACCCAGGAAATTGTGACGCGGTTGCGACAGCGCTTTCCCAAAATTCTGGGTCCTGCTTCAGATGACATTTGTTACGCGACGCAGAATCGCCAAGAAGCCGTTGAGGCGCTGACACGCGAAGTCGACATGATTTTAGTCGTGGGCTCGGCGAACAGTTCAAATTCCAACCGGCTGGTGGAAGTGGCGCAACGCGCGGGTGTAGCAGCGCGATTGATCGAAGATGGAAATGATTTGAAGGAAGAGTGGTTCAAGGGAATTTCGCGGCTGGGATTGACGGCAGGGGCATCGGCTCCGGAAATTCTGGTCGAGCAGGTGAGCCAGCGACTGGCGAATTTTGGATTCACGGATCAGCGCGATTTGGATTTGATCCGTGAAGATGTGCGGTTCACGTTGCCTCCGGAGCTTGCGGCGCAAAAATCCGGAACGCGATAAGCAAATTCCGTTAGAAAATTTCGAGGAGAACCTGATGGCGGTACGAATCGTCCGCCAACCAAAACAGATTGTCGTGCTGGGCGCGCCGACAAGCGCCGCTGCGATGTCGGCTGGCCACGAAAAAGCTCCCCAAGCCTTGCGGCAAGCAGGGCTGATTGAAAAGCTGCAGGCGATTGGCTATAGCGTCACCGATATGGGCGACGATCCCGTCGAAACCTATCAACCAGATCAAGAGAGTCCGCGCGCACGGAATTTGGTACGCGTGGTGGCATCGCTCGAAGCACTGAAGCCGCGTGTGGAGTCTGCCGTCAAAACGGGCGGCTTGGCTTTGATTCTGAGCGGCGATTGCTCGTCGGCGCTGGCGACCGTGGCTGGCGTCAGGCGCTATTATCGCGGCGCGAGCATAGTTTATATGGACAGTGACGCGGATTTGAACGTGCCGGCGACTTCGCCTTCAGGATGCGTCGATGGAATGGTGGTGGCGCATCTGACAGGGCGCGGCGCGGCGGAGATGGTGCGATTCTGGAGCGAGCCGCCGCTGGTGAGAGACCCCGATGTGGCGTTGTTTGGCGTTTCGCGGTTGGATGCGCCGGAGAAAGGCGTGCTTTCGCAGACGGCGATTCGGTGTTTTCGCGCGGTAGACGTGCGGAAAATGGGGACGTCGGCCGCTGCGGAGATGGCCATTGAGCGAATTCACGGTGGGAAAAACGAGCTCGTCTTGCATCTGGACGTGGATGTGATTTCGAGCGAGGATTTTGCGGCGACGGACTTGCCCGGCAGCAGAGACGGCTTGCGACTCGATGAAGTGCGCGAAGCGCTGACGGTGATGGCAAAGCAGCCGCGGCTCGTGGCGCTCGAAATTGCGGCATACAATCCCGAGCGCGACTCGGATGGGCGCGGCGCAAAATTGATTGTCGAACTGATTGCGGCGGCGCTTGCCGCCCGGCTCGCTACGCAGAACGAAGAACAAAAGGAAGCGCAAAAAGAACAGCAAGCCGCGGCTCCTGCCGTCGCAAACGGAGGGAATGTTTCCGAGCCAACGGCAAATGCGGAAGCTCCATCCGCGCAGGCGAATGCTGTCAGCGCGTCCGCTGAGGCACCAGACTCCACAACCGAAAGTCCGGCCGACAATGAATCGCCGGAGCACCTCACTTCGGCTTCGGGCGAATAGAATTCCGCAGGCATTTCCCTTCCCTGAATCTCAAATCCATAGAAACTGCTTCTGGCACAGGGCATAATTTGCGTCCATGAAGATTCTGTCGCACAGCAGAAAGAAGCCAATGAAAAAGCGGATTAGCCCGCGAAAAGCGCTGGAAAACTTTTCCGAGCGGCCGGCAATGCTTGAAGGCCGCCGAGACAAGCTGCGCTTGGATATGAACGAAAGCATGATGGGATGTTCGCCAAGGGTGCGCGCTGCTTTGCGTCGGCTAAGTACCGAAGAAATTTCTATGTATCCGGAGAGGGAGCACGCGACGGCCAAGATCGCGCGCTTCTTTGGCACGTCCCCAAAAGAAACAGTGCTCACCGCGGGAATTGACGATGCGCTGCGGCTGATAGCGGATGTTTTCATTGAGCGCCGCCGAAAGGTCCTACTGGCCGAACCGACCTTTCCGATGTACCGGTTTCATGCTGAGCAGCGCGAGGCGCTGATTCATTCGCTTCATTGCGATGAGGATATGCGGTTCCCGCTGGATGCGGTTCTGCATGCGCTGCAGCAGGCTCCTGCGATCTTCTTTTTGGCAAATCCGAATAATCCGACCGGAACGCTGCTCCGTAAAGGAGAGCTTGAAAGAATTCTGACTGCGGCTGAGCGCACCTTGGTGGTTGTGGATGAGGCGTATTTCGAATTTTCCGGCGTCACAGTGTTGCCGTGGATCGTGCGGCGCGAAAACCTTGTGGTGACGCGCACGCTCTCGAAAGCCACCGGGTTGGCGGGACTGCGAATCGGCTGTATTTTTGCGCACGAGGCAACGGCAAAACTATTCAAGCGCGCGCAAGGGCCATTTCCAGTTGGAGTCGCGTCGCTGGTCGCGGCGGAGGCAGCACTTCGAGATTCTGCCTTCACGCGTCAAGCCGTCGAAGAAATAACGCGTGGCCGAGAGATTCTTCAGCGTGGGCTGGAGGCGATGTATGTTCGTAGCTTTCCGAGCGCGGCAAATTTCGTCCTGGCGGACTTTGGTCCGCGTGGCCCAGAGATAATTCGATCGCTGGAGCGACGCGGCATTCTGATTCGCGACCAAAGCGCGAGCCCCGGCCGTCCCGGATTCGTGAGGATTACGGCTGGCACTCCCTCGCAGATGCGGCGGTTTCTAAGGGAACTTGAGCGCGTGCTTTACCGGCTCAAGCGTGCTTCGCGCGCGTTGCCAAGTGAATAATGAAGAAAATAATCGCGAAGGCTAAAAGCAAATGGATCAGACCGGCCACCACGTGAAAAACGACAAAAGCGCAAATCCACGCAATTAGCAATAGGATTGCTAAAGTCAGAAAAAGGAATTTCATGGGATCCTCCTGAGAGCCATTATTGGGCCTTTGATTCGCGGCCTGATTCGGAGCGTGGGACGAAGATTATTCATCGCCTGCCGCTCGCTTCTCCACCTCTCGCTCTTTCTTGGCGATCCGACCCTCTCTCGCTTCGTCGATTTCTTTCGCTCCGTTTCGCGTCAGAACTCCCTTCGCGGATTCGATCTGGCCGGCAGAATCGCAATAGACACAGAACAAAACTCCGCCTTCTTGCACGCGAATTTCGCAAATCGCTGCTTCCGATGCAGAGATTCCCAGACTTGCAAGCGTCGCAGCGATCGAAGCGCCCCGCGATGCCGTTATTATTGCGTCGGGGCGCATGGATGAGCATGGGCCTGCATCCGCGGGTCCAGCGATCGGTTCCGGCGGAAGCGTAGAAAAATCGGCCGGTGAAAAACCGGCTGAGATCAATTCATTGGCAGCGCGCTCACAATTACCGCGCGCCTCGAAGATGCCAAACACTGCTGTTTTGTTTTCTGCCATAGCGTTTTCCATTTCTTAAAGTTCTATTCTTGAAACCTGAGGTTCTAAGTGCGACAGTTGCGCGGCTTCTTGGACATGTTCATTGGTACCACCTTATCAGGAACGGAGAATAGCGCTATCGAGGAAAGGACTGAGCGCGGTAGTGAGTTTTGTGCAGGGTTGGGTCGTGCTAACCTGATGCCGCGCCCGGGTGGCGGAATGGCATACGCAGGGGACTTAAAATCCTCGGACCTTAAACGGTCGTGCGGGTTCGACTCCCGCCCCGGGCACCAGATTTTTCTGGCCCTAACTTGCAGTGCGCGCGATCGAGTTGCACGGCTTTTTTTTGAATTTGATCCTTCGCGCTTGAGGCGCGCTGGCGTATGATTTCACGCCATGAAAAATGAGAAAAAACCGATCTGGCAACCGGTGACGCACTGGATTGGAGCTGGTGCTGGCTGGCTGCTCGAACGCGTGGTGAAGGTGCTCGCCGCGACAGGCATCACGCCGAACGTTCTCACCGTAATTGGGATGGTCGTAAACGTTTGGGCGGCTGTGCTTTTTGCGTATGGATCTTTTCGCAGTGCAGCAGCCGTTCTTTTCCTGGCGGGATTTCTCGACATGGCGGATGGGCAAGTGGCGCGACGCGCTGGCCGCGCGACGGCGTTCGGAGCGTTCCTCGATTCCACGCTCGACAGGTACTCGGATTTGGGCCTCTATATGGGTCTCGTTGTCTATTACACGCTGATCAGCCGGCCGTTTTACATGGGACTTGCGGCTGTGGCGATGGCCAGCTCATTCATGGTGAGCTATTCGCGCGCACGTGCGGAATCACTGATTCCGCAGTGCAAAGTTGGTTTCATGGAGCGCCCCGAGCGCCTCGTGCTGCTGATTATCGGAGGCACATTTCTGCGAATGGCGCCGGTGCTGTGGGTGATCGCCGCGCTCTCCACGCTGACAGTGATTCATCGCGTTGTCTTCACGTGGAAGGAAATACGCGCGGGGCGCTTGATTCCGGGCAATCGCGAACTTTTCTGACTTGAAGTTTCCGCCGGCGGTCAGGAGTTTGCCGTCATGGCGTCACTCGTTGCCCTAGCCTGCTGCAATCTTGCAATGTGCTCCTCCACCGGCGCCGCAACGATTGCATGAACGCGGTCGCGCAATTCAGTTGCTTGTTCCTTTCGCATGCCGCTTGTCTCGATCGTATCGTGCAAGTAGACGGTGATTTTGCCGGGATTCAGCATCCAGTCGCCGGTGCGATAAAACTCGTACGAACCAACGATGCTCATCGGCACGATGGGAATGCCGAAGCGAATGGCGAGGCGAAAAACGCCTTTGAAAAATGGCCCCACGTGGCCGTCGCGCGTGCGCGAGCCTTCCGCAAACGCGATCAGGCTGATTCCTGAACGGAAAGCCTCGCCTGCTTTTCGCGTCATTTGTTCGATGCCTTCGCGGCTGCGATTATTTTCGTCGGGCACGGGAACGTTTCCGAAGCGGCCCATCATCCATCCATATGCCGGGATTTTGAAATGCGAGGCCAGCTCGAATCCGCGAACAAATTGCGGAATCGCGGAATAAATCACAAATGGATCGAAGACATTGACGTGGTTGCAAACAAAAAGGCTGGTGCGTTGCGGGTCGAATCTCGCGGAACGCCGCGCTTCAAATTTCACCCCTGCCAGGCGAAGAATGTTGCGAAAAAAGATCCGCTGCGCGCGATCATTCTTGCGCGGATCGACAATCGTTCCGAGGCCGACGAGAAGCGTGCAGAGGACAAAGAAATGCGCACCGCTAATGCCCCACAGAATGAGCGAGCGCGCTTTGAGGTAAATCGATTTCATACGATGACGTCCAGCGCGCCGGGGAGAATGCTGAGGCGCTCGCACTTCAGCCGCAGGCTTTCGCCGTCAATGGTTACGTTCACCGGCTCTTCGAGCGCGAATTCGACTTCGCGAACCGCCGCTCTCGAGGCGAGCGGATGACGAATGTGCGTGCCATCGAAAAGAGTAGGAAAGTTCCGCAGCAAGTTCAGCCGTCCAATGGGCCCCCACCGGACATATTCGATCAGGCCGTCCGCGGAATCGGCATTGGGCGCGATCATCATGTTGCCGCCAGTAAATTTCGTGTTGCTGAACGCGAGAAACAGGCAGCGGCGGCGGTCGAATTCCGTCGCGCCATCCGCGCGAAGAGGAAAGGTCCGGCGGTCCAGCCGCGCAAGGCACACCATTACGCTGATCGCGTAACCCGCGTAGCCGAATCCCTTGAGACAACGGTTGGCGACCTCGGCAGCATCGGCGGCAAAACCCAGCGTGAGAAGATTGATGTAATAAAGGTCGCCGCGGGAATGTTGTAGACGGATCACATCGCAGCCCCTGCGCTGTCCATTTAGAAAGGCGCGTAAAAACGCGTCAGCATCGGGTCGATGATTTTGCGAATGAAAATCGCGCAAAAACGAATTCCCCGTGCCGAGCGGGAGAAATGCGAGAGTGCAGCGCTGATCCGGCGACGCGGCGCACTCGGGGAAAATTCCATTTACGATTTCATACGAAGTGCCGTCGCCTCCAACGGCAAGAAAGTTGCGAACGCCTGATTTCAGCGCATTGCGCGCGATGCTTGTGCCTTCTCCAGCTGCATGAGTTTCTGCAACTTCGAGAGAGATTCCGGCTGCGTGGAGGTGCTCCAGAGCAGCGGGCGCGAGCTTCGCGCACCGGCCCCCGCCTGCTGCGGGATTCACAATTGCGAAAAATCGCTTTTCTGTCAAAAAGCAAACCTCAGACTACAATCATCGCTGAGCGATCGGTTTCTGCGCGGATTTCCTGCGCCAGAACATCGCGCTTGATTTTCAGCGAGGCCGTCCGCGGAAAATCGCGTGTCCAGAGGACGAATCCTCCGATTCTCTTGAAGTCGGGCAGGGCGCGATTGCCTTCCGTGATTTTCGCGCGCAGTTCGCCTGCCAGGCCCGAAGAATCATCCGCGCGCGCCGCGAGAACAAGCTGCTCGCCGGTCATCGTGCGCTGCGGCCAGATGTAATTCGCTGCGAAAATACAAAATTCTTTGACCGGCAGCGATTCAAATGCATTCTCAATGTCCTCGGGATAAATGTTCTTCCCGCCTTCGGTGACGATCATGTTTTTCTTGCGACCGAAGAGCTGCAAATGCCCCCTTGCGTCGAGCCTGCCGAGATCGCCCGTCATGAGCCAGCCATCGACAATCGCCGCAGCGGTCATTTCCGGGTCATCGAGGTAATGCGACATGATCGTTTTTCCACGCGCGGCCACTTCTCCCACACCATCGGCGCTCGCATTAACGATGCGGACCTCGGTACCCGGGAGCGGCTTCCCAACTGTATCCGCACGAAACGGCTTGAAATCATTCAGCGTAATCACCGTGCCCGCTTCGGTTAATCCGTACCCGTTTCCAACAGGGATTCCGAGATCGTATAAGAATTGCAATGTGGCTGGCTCGGTAAACGCTCCGCCAACAAACATTGCGCGCAATTGACCTCCGAATGCTTGATGCACTCCGCGCAAGAGCACCCGGCTGATCCAAAGACGCGGGCGCCGCCGCGTGAGCGCACAGTTGACCGCGACAAGCGCGTCGAGCATTTTGCGGCGCGACGATGGCAAGGCTGCAAATCGCTCGCGCAGTCCGCGTTCGAGGTTCTTCAGAATGAGCGGCACGACGGTGATGTAAGTGATGTGGTATCGCGTAAATGCCTCGCGTATGAATTCCGGCCGCAGCGTCCGCAAATGCACAACCGTCGCGCCGCAAACAAAAGGCCCGATAAATCCAACCATGAAATCGATCGCGTGGTTCGTTGGCAGAATGCTCAGATAGCGCGCACCTGGCCAGAATGGAAAGAGCGAAGTGAGCGCGACGCACTGCTCGAGATAGTTTTCGTGCGTCATCACGCAGCCTTTCGGCCGCCCTCCCGTTCCGGATGAGTAGACGATGCATGCCCAATCTTTGCGTTGCCGCTCGACGAACACGGGTTCACGCTCGCTGTGAAAATCCTCCCAGCGCTGCGCGCCATGCAATTCCGCATTGCGCGGCGCTTCCGTGACGAGAACGGTCCTCGCGCTCAGCCTCGAAAACTCCGGTTCCTGCGTAATGGCGCGCCAGAGATGGTATTCGACAATCAGAAATTCGCTTTTGGAATGCGCCAGAAGCTGCAAATGCTCGCGCGCGGTGAGTTTGTAATCCAGCGGAACAAGCACGCCGCCCGAATAGAAAATCGCATACGCGGAAATCAGCCACTTCGACTGATTGGTCATGATGATCGCCACGCGCGAATCGGCACCGAGGCCTGCAGCCTGCAATCCGCTGGCCAGCGGCAGTGCTTTTTCCTTGAACTGGCGATAGGTGAGCCGGCAATTTTCGCGCTCGCGGTCGGCCTCGATCAGGCAAATCTCATTCGGCCAGCGTTCGAGAGCGGCGCGCAGGGCTGCGCCGAGAGAGGAGTATTCGCGGAGATCAAGCATCACAGGCGCGCGTGAATGCGCGCAGCGAGCGTGCGAAAATCCGTCACGCCCTGTAGTTCGTAATCGGGAAGCTCGATGTGAAAGTGATTTTCGATGCGCGAGAGCAGCGCGAGCGCCTGCAAGCTGTCGATGCCGAGCTTCTTGAAAAAATCATCATCGGGAGAGAGTCCGCCAAGCGGCACCTTGAAGTGCGCCACAGCGAGCTGCAAGACTTCGTCTGTAACTTCCTGGACGGATGGCATTCGTATATTGTAACGGGCTCGCGCAGCGCCGAGAAGTCAGACTTCCTATTTCAGATAACGGTTCAGCCAGCCAGTCCAGCGCGTCATCACGTCCTCGCGCCGAATAGGATCGCCGGGAAAATGCCCGGAAACGGGATAGGCATAAAACTCCGTCGTCACGCCATTGTCTTTCAGCGCGTGATACATCTCGAAAGATTGCGGAATCGGTACGCGAAAATCGCCGACATCGCACAGAATCAGCGTGGGCGTTTTGATTTGCGAAGCGTAGGTAATCGGCGACTCATCGCGATAGATTTTCCAGTTATCGCCAACCCATGGCGAGCCGCCCATTGAGGCATAATCACTGCGATTGCTGTCGGAGATCGCTGCTTCCTGAACCAAATCATTTACCGCTGCGCCGGAAACGGCTGCTTTCCAGATGTGATAGTGGCCGATCATCCAGGAAGTCATGTAGCCGCCATAGGACCATCCTGAAACGCCGATCTTGTCCGTATCCACATTCCCCATTTTTTCTACAGCGGCCAGTCCGGCCATCACATCGCGCCCCGGACCGTCACCCGCATCGCGATAAATCGCGCGCTGGTATGCATTGCCCAAATTGTCGCTGCCGCGATAGTTCGGCTGGAAGACCAAGTAGCCTTGCGCTGCGATGAGCTGGCCGAACACGTCGAATCCAGTCGTCGAACTCGCCTGCGGGCCGCCATGAATCAAAAGGACGAGCGGATATTTACTGTCCTTCGAAAAACCCGGTGGATAATCAATGATTCCGTCTTCATGAAAGCCATTTGGCCCTTGCCATTCAATCGGTTTGACATCTGCAAGCGCGTCGGAAGAGATCCAATCATTGTAGTTCGTCAACTGCCGCGGAGACGCATCGGTGGAAGTCATGTAATAAAGCTCGGCGGGATGATTTGCCGAGCTGGCGGTAAAAGCGAAGTCGCCCTTGGGTCCAACCATCATATCGACCCAAAACGACCATGAAGGCTCGAGGTCGCCTATATGCAATTTTCTTGCGCTCCCGTCGAGCGATACGAGCCACAGTGAAGTGCCTGTGCCGTCGTGGCCGCCAACGAGCAGCGATTTTCCGTCTGGCATCCACACAGCGCGCTGGATATCGCGATCGATGCTGCGCGTGACGTCAATTCCGTCGCCTCCGCTCGTTGGCGCTACAAAAATCTCCACTTGATTGTTCGCGTCACCGTCTTTGTTGTACCAGTACGCAACCTGCGAGCCGTCGGGAGAGAGCACGCCCGCGCTCTCAAGATGAGCGTGCGATGTAAGTTTCCTCATTTTGCCAGAATCAACATCGAGCATCTGAAGCGTGGTCATGTCGCCGTCGCCCGGTTCGGCTGTTTCCTGGCGCGTAATCAGCAGAGTCTTGCCATCCGGCGACCACGAAAGCGGCGACGCAGGTGGAGACGGCGGAAAAACGATTGGCAGGCTCCACGTTCCTGAAGTAACGCGCTTTGCTTCGCCGCCGTCCGCCGGGACAAGCCATACGTGCGACGATTGCGCCGCGGCTGTCTCCAGGAAATCGGTGTCTCCAACTTCGAACGCGTCGTGATGCGCTTCGATTGCCTTTTTGTCCGCTGGGTCCGGAGTCACATAAGCGATCATCGCCCCATCGGGACGCCATGCGAATTGTTCAACTCCATCCGGTGCGTCCGTGATCTTCTTTGCGTCGCCACCATCCATGCGCAAAACGAAAACCTGCGGCGTCGCATCCTTTCCTTCGTCGCCCGCGGCGACGAACGCGAGGCGGTCTCCATTGGGAGACCATCGCGGCGAGCTCGCGTGTTTGTGGCCGGAGGTCATGACGCGCTTTGTGCCGCTGGCAATGTCGATGAGCATGATCTCAGTGTCCGTGCCGTCCTCTTTCATGTTGATGTGTCCAACCACTACGGCAATCGATTTGTCATCAGGCGAAATCTGCGGATCGCTGACGCTGACGATTTTCTCCGTATCGGAAACTTGAAATGTCTTCTGCTGGGCGAGAACGTGGGCCGGCGACAGCATGAGCGCGAGCGCTGCGGCGCTCAGAAAAAACGTCAGCGGTGCAAGGCAAGCCCTTGCTGATAATCGACTGCTCTTCATCTCATTTGAATTCGTCTGGGACATTCTGCTTCACTCCTCGCTCACATTTTCGCGCTCACAAACTTATGGCAGATAAGGCATGGCATCTGCACTCTCGACGAATTTACGCAAACCCTCTTCCACTGTCGGTCGGCTGAACAGTTCGCAAAAAATATCGATCTCACGGCGGAGTTCCTCGTGAGGAATGGGCTTGATAAATTCCTTCGCTGCCGCTGCTGTGCCGCTGTCGAATTTGCAAATTTGCGTGGCAGTTGTGCGCGCTACGGCGAGCGCTTGGCCTTCTCCAGTGACTTGGCCGACAAGCCCGGCCGCCTGCGCTTTCGCCGCGTTAAAGCTGCGACCGGTCAGCAACATGTCGCGAATCGCTGCGTTTCCAATATCGCGCTTCAACCGGGGTATTCCACCGAATCCCGGAATTAGACCCAAGCGCAGTTCCGGAAAGCAGAAGCGCGCCGTCTTGTCCGCAATAATCAAATCACACGCAAGCGCCAGCTCGAACCCCCCGCCAAAAGTGATCCCATGCACTGCGGCGATCGTGGTCACAGGCGCGGCGTCGATTGTATTCAGGACGCGATGAATGCGCAGCAAAAAATCGCGCACGCCAGCAGTTTTCTCGGTCGCGGACAGCCCTTGGGAGCGTCGGTGCAACTCGCGCAGGTCCGCGCCCGCGCTGAAGCCGGATGCGAGTTCACTGTAAACGATAAGCGCGGCGCAATTATTGTCAGCGGACGCAAGAGCCTCAGCAAATGCTTCGAGTTCCCCCAAAACAGCCGAGCCAATCTCGTTGTGTGGCGCGTGATGCAGCGCCAGCTCAATCACGCGCGCTTCCATCTTCCACGAAAGCGTCTTGCCCTGAAAATTATTCATGCTCCCGCTTTCGATAAAGCTTTTCAATCTCTGGCGCGAATTTTGCGGCGACAGCGTCGCGCTTGAGTTTACCATTGGCGGTGAGCATCCCGCTCTCAATCGTGAGCGGCTCGGAAATGCGATGAAACGCGCGAATCTTGCGATAATGCGGCAGACGCTCATTCATTTTGTCGAGCGCCGCGCGCACTCCCGCATCGGTTGCGCCCGAATTCGCTGCGACCAGCGCAATTAAATAGCTGCGCCCGTTGCCCGTCAGCATCACTTGCGCCCCCGGCAAATGGGTCGCCAGTTCCTCTTCCAATGGCTCCGGCGCAATGTTGTGTCCCGAATTCAAAATGATCAGGTTCTTTATGCGGCCGGTAATTTTCCAATTCCCGCGCGCATTCATTTCGCCCTGATCTCCGGTGTGGAACCAGCCGTCGCGCAGGACCTTTGCTGTCTCCTCGGGAAGGTTCCAGTAACCTGAAAAAATATTCGGTCCGCGAACGAGAACCTCCTGATTCTCGCCGAGCTTCATCTCGATTCCGGGAATCGCAAGACCCACATAGCCCGGCTCGACGTTCGCCGGATCGTCGAGAGTGCAAATTGCCGTGGTCTCTGTCAGTCCGTACGCTTGCAGCACTGAAATTCCGAGCATCATAAAAAATTTCTGCGTTTCCACCGAAAGCGGCGCTGAGCCGCAAATCAGGGCTTTCAGGTTTGTCCCCAGGCTCTTTCGGATCGTAGGAAAGACAAAGCGCTTCGCAAAAGCCAGAGCCGCGCGATCTACGAATCCGGCGCTTGTCCCCGCATCAGCAAAATAGGTGCGCTTCGCTCGAGCGAAAATCGAAGCAATCCATCCGCCTTTGGCGCGAATACTCTCCTCTATTTTTGCCCGCACGCGCTCAAGCAGCGCTGGCACGTTCAGAAAATAATTCGGCGCCGCAATTTTCATTTCATCCGCGAGCTTGGTCAGATCGGTCGAAAGCGAGACCACGGTATTCCGCGAGAGAGAGGTCAGCAGAGAAATCCACGAGGCCGCAAAATTGAGAGGCGTCCAGTGGAAGACACGCTCCGGCGCGCCGCGAGGGCCCATCAATTGATCAAGCGCCGCGCTCGTACGCGACAGCATGAAGGTCACGTTGGCCTCAGTCAGCACAACGCCCTTTGCTATACCCGAAGTTCCCGACGTGTAGATGATCATCAGCGACCGCGCGGGATTGTGCGACATGCTGATTGAAGTAGCAGGTTGACTCTCGAAAATTTCGTCAAACAGAGTTGTCCGCGGTGCCTCTCGCAGAGCATCGAGTAAAGCACTTCCTAATTCTGAACCATCACAGAAAATTGCTGAGGCCCCACTGTCGCGCACCATCGCAGCCAGCTCTGCCGGCGCCTGCCTTGAGTAAAGCGGCACAACAATAATGCCCTTGATCATCAGCGCCAAATCCACAGCAATCCATCGAATGCTGTTTGGCCCGAGCAACGCGCAACGGTCGCCGCTGCGCAGGCGCGGGCCTTGTGCTTCGATAAAGCTCGCTGCTTGATTCACCATCGCCAACAATTCTTTGCCGGATGTTCTTTTGATTTCATTCCCGCGAATTTCTTGAATGACTGTCGCGTCTCCCGCTTCGCCCAAACGGCGCAGGATTATGAAAAGGAAATCATTCGAAGGCGAGCTCATGGATCGTACATCTCGAGAACCTTGCGAAGATTCGGGCTCAGTGAAGGCAAGTAATCTTCCCAGCTCAACTGCCCTTGTCGAAATGGAAAATCCGGATAGCGCTGCGCGACCATGTGCTCGAAATACATTCCCATGCGCGCCATCAATTGCAAATTGCGCGCGACGGTGCGTCCGATGCCGTCGCGCACGCACTCGCGCTCGCAATGCAGCCGCTTCAGCGTGACGAAAAGCTTTTCTTCGAGTTCGGTGTCGTCCACGTCGAGCAAAAGATGTTGCTGCCCGCGCTGCCGCATCAAATTGCGAATTCGCTCGTCCATCGTGATGCCAAGAGAAGGCACTCCTGCAGGCATCGAAGTGACAATCGCGTGATAACGAGACGAAGCCATCAGATGGCATTCCCGCAAAATGCTCACGAGCTGATACATGTCATATTCATCCGAGCAAAATACGGGCACGCCGCCGAGATGCGCCGACACTCGCTCGCAGGCGTCGCGGTCGAGCATTTCCATCCCCACGCAAATCGTGAAAACCCGCTGCTCTTTACGGAACCGCTCCACGGCGCGCGCGAAAGCCCTGATATACCGTGAGTAATCTGCTTCGACTTTTCGTCCCGATCGGAAAAAGTAAATCGTGCGGTAATGGCTTTTTTTGTACGCGCCCGAAATGCTTCTCGCGGCCCCTTTCAGCAACGACGCTTTCACGGGCCACCAAAAAGGATTTATCGGACACGCCACCAGCACCGGTGTCGCGCCATTCCATCCCGCATCGCGCAGAACCTTTTGCCCGTACTGCGGCCCAAGCGGCTCAAATGTCCACGCCGAATCCGTTCCCAATTCAGTGGGAATGCCCAATTTCCCAAGCAGCACCTGCGATTCTTCGCTTCGCGTAATCACCACGGAATTTTTGCAATATCGCCGGCAGAGCTTTTCGACCATCGGATCCATGTGTCCCGCTTCACCGCCGTAGCCCACGGACAATCGATTCCGCGCCGACGCCAGCCCTAGCGCGCCAATCATCATCGTGGTCAGCGCGTTCGCGAATTTGCTCTTGAACATCGAGCCTTCGCACGCCACCACGCCGTGATAATTCGGAACTTCGCGGCTCAAAAAAGGCGGAAACAAATCCGGCAGTTTTACTTGAGTGCTTCCCTGAAAATATCCGCGCGTCAGCTTGAAATCCTGCGTCATTACGGCAAGCTCAACGTTCTGCTCTCCGAGCACCCGCCGCACCTGGCGCAGAATTTCCTCCACGCGTAGGTCCGAGCCTGTGTTGCGCGCGCCGCAGTAACACGCAAAGAGCAGTCGCAGCTTTTCGCCGGGCCGCCACGTGCTGCCCTGGCCAAGCATCCACTTCAATTTCGCTGACTCGATGGACGCAGCGACCCACGCTTCCAAAACGAAATCCATCATCACGAATTTCCCCGCACCGCGGGTTGCACAAGAGGCGCATCAGCATCCCGCGGCCATTCCCGATAAGGATAAGAAAAATGGTTTTCACGGCTGAACTTCAGCAGCGCGAAGCAATACTGCGAGAACGGCGCAGGCTTGCGCCCCATTTCTTTCACCACGCGCGCGTTGTCAAAAACTGTGTTCCATGTGAGGTAGGGTAAGAAGACTTTGAGCAGTGTCGCCATTTTCCCCGTTTTTCCCGCGCGGTTGGAAAGAAAATTTACCATTCCTGATGTGGATTTCTCCAGCGCAGGCGCGAATGTCGGCGGGCGTTTGCCTTGCGCCGCCGCCAGCACCGCGGTTAATTCCTTATACGTCTCTGAAGCCGTGCCCGAAGACAAGTGATAAATCTCATGCTTCGGTTTCTCCTTTCGATGAAGCTTCGAAATCGCATCCGCCACGTAATCCACTGGCACGATATCAACCTTGTCGTCTGACCGGAAAGGAAGCACCGGAAGCGACGCAAGAAACACGAATGCCCTCACCATATCGAATTGATTCGTTTCAGGCTGGCGGCTATCGCCCAGCACGATGCTCGGGCGAAAAATCGTCCGCGGCACATCGGGCAGCAGCTCGGCAATCATATGTTCGCAGAATTTTTTCGTGCGCGCATACGGATCATAGTCCGAGCGGTCCCATTCAATCGCCGAATCCTCCTGCACGATTTCATTCTGCCGCTGCCCCGCCACGGCGACTGTGCTGACGTGGCTGAAGCGTTGCAGCCGGTGACCTTCCTTTGCTCGCAACGCGAGCTTAATCACTTGCAGCGTCCCGCGCAGATTCACGTTCAGGCAGCTCTTTTCGGATTTGCGGTTCAGCGATGCTGCGCAGTGAATGATTGAATCCGTAGTTCGTACCAGTTCCGCGTATTGCACCGATTCGATCCCAAGGTTTTCACCTGTCAAATCACCCAGAAAAATGCGCATGCGCGAATCGAGAGCCGCGCGAAAATGCGTGAAGTCCATGTGCAACTGCAAGGAACGCCAAAGGCGCTCTTGCGCTTCCTGCGGATCTTTCGCGCGGACAAGCAGGTTCAAAGGCTCAGCGCATTCGCCGAGCAGGTTCGCCGCGACGTGCGCGCCGATATATCCGGTGGATCCGGTGATGAAAATGGCCACTGTGTTGGAGCCTCAGGAGGCTGCGGCGGATGCGCCTTGTGCGGGGCGGGCAGCCGGCGGCTCACCTGCCGGCGAGTTTTCCCCCGAGCTTTGCGCTTCTCCAGCCCTGCCTTCGATGAGAGGATAACACCACTTCCGCAGCGCAGGGATGTGCAGATTGATCCAGTAATCCCACCAGTCGATCGAGCGGCAATCGTACCCAAACGCCTCTTCCTCTTGCAGCGGCAGCGCCGCGGACAATCGTTCCACGTTCATCGCCTCGAACGTGTAATTGTTATGCATAATAAACGGTTCGAATAAATCGATCAGCTTGATCACGCGCTCCAGCTCGCGTTCGCGCCGCGTCAGAGGCGCCGGATTCAAACCGACGCTCGACGCCCCGCGATGGAGCGCCTGAACAATCGCTTTTTGCGCAGGAGCGGAAAGCTTTTCGTAGCGCTCCTTGGATACCGGAATCGCATCGAACCGCGAGCGCAGCCAATGATGAAAGCCGTCCTGCGTGCGATAGAATTTCCGATGCGCTAAGCTGGTCAATTCGATCGAGCGTCGCATATTGCAGGGATTCGTCACGGAAGTCGCAAGCTGATAGAGCGGCTCGTGGCGGCGCTCGATCAGCGCGGCGCTGGCGAGCGTCATTCCGCGCGTTACTTCGTCGACGGGAATAATGTCCAGGCACTTGCGCGCATTGGTTGGAAGCTGGCGAAAATAAGTCCCCAAAAGATAGGAAAGCGATGCCGAAGTGTTGACGCCTTCATTCCATCCGCGAAATGGCTTCGTCAACGATGTCTCGACAATCGAAGGGCGCACGATTGCGATGGGCAGGCCGGCGCCGCGCTTGACAATGAGCGATTCCGCGAGTCCCTTCGTGAGTGTGTAAGTGTTCGGCCAGCCAAGTTCGCGCGCGCGACGCGTGCCTGCATCCATTAGAGTCTGCCGCAGCCATCGCATGCGATTCTTGCGAATCTGATTTTCGAGCGCTACGCCTTCCAATTTCTTTGCTGCCTCGGGCTTTTGCAGAGCCGCGCGGCGCAGCTCATCCATCACGGCGGAGCCTTCCGATCTTGCTTCGGTTTGCTGAATCATCGCCCGCAATGACCGCAGTTCGTCCTCCGCATCAAAGCCGACGATGTTCGCGGGCACATAATTCGCTGTCAGGGTTTCAATCATGCGCCCGTCGCGGTCTCCCACGGCATAGCAGGTGGAAAGGTGCAGCAGCGCGGCATGATCCGTCTTGCGCAGAAATTCGAGAACGTTGATGACCGAATCGACGTTCGCGCTGAGCGCATCCCGCAGGTCGGGATTAAAATCCGTTAAGCCCGAGCTGTTGACGATCAGGTCGAGCTTCGGCGCAAGCCTTGCCACAGTTGCTTCGTCGAGGCCCAGCATTGGCTTCGTCAGGTCCCCATCGAGCACCTCGATGCGCCGCTCCAGAAATTCATCCAATCGCGCGCTTTGCTTCTTTCTTAATTCTTCGAAGACCGGCGATTCTTCGATTGTTTTGCGGAAACGCGACGCGGCGCTTGTGGTCCGGCGACGCCGAACCAGTACATAAATCTTATCGAGATCAGGAACGTCTTCGAGCAGCGTGGAAAGCCAGACTTTGCCGATGAACCCCGTTGCGCCCGCCAGCAAAACGGATTTGCCTCGCAGAGCCTCGCGCACAGAGAGCCTCCGCTCATTTGTTTCAGCGTGAAAACGAACGACCTGGACTTTATTCTTCACTGGCCGTCGCTCCGCCGGGCGAATGGCGCTGTCCAAAATCTCCACGCGTGTCCCAAAGCCCAGGTTCTTCGCCAGTTGCTCGCGCGGTACGCGCCCGTCTGGATTACTTCCGGTAAATCGCGCCAACGGCCCGCGCGGGCGAATGACGGGCTCGAGCAGCCGCCCTGTCGCGATTCCGTCGCGAAAATCCAGCCGGTTGCAAACGAGAAATTTCACATTGAGATGCTTAGCCAGCGGCACCATCACATGATCGAGCCCCTGGCTGACCAGAACAATTTCTTCTCCACTCTGTTGCGCGCGACGCAGCGCTTCGACTCCTGCTTGCTTCAACGATGGCTTCAACTGATATTCAAAATACTCTTCCCCAAGCAAATCCAGTCGGTCGCGGCTCACCCCGCGCAGGACCATATGAAGCAGCCGCGTGGCGAACGCGCGATTGGTCAGGTACACAATTGGACGGCCAATGGCTAGGGCGAGCATCGCGCCGCGGCGGCTCCAGCGCTCAAGAAATGTCTGCGCGTTCCAGGTGAAAAAGGCCACCGGACGAACCGCAGTAAGATTCAGCAGGCTGCCTTCAATTCTCCAGAAAGTTTGACGAGGAGAACCTTCCGAGCCGGCGGACACGCGAAAATTGGAAGCGCCTTGGGTTTTGGATTGCGAATTCATCGAATGAGAGCGGGCTTCAGAGAAGTAGAAAATAGCATTACTATTGCTGCCGAATCAAGAAGAGCAACTGTAAACATTCGCGACGGCGCAGCAGGCCGGCAAAAATGAGAAATTGCCCCAATTTATCCCGACACCTGTGCTCGGGACACGGAGATGATCCCCAACACGTAAAAAACAAACATCAATCCCAGGTAAAGCTTCGCGCGTGGACGAGCGTTTTGAAATTCATGCCAGGCCAGCACGCCCCACAGCGCCGCGACCATCGGCGAAGCTTGGCCGATAGCGTAAGAAGTTGCCACGCCCGTATAATTCGCCGCGACCAGATTAAATACCGTACCGACGCCCCAGATGATTCCTCCAATGAATCCGAGCAGATGATCGCCAGCGGACGCGTGGAAAAATCCGCTGAAGCTCACGGGCTCGCCGTTGAGAGGACGGCGCATCAGGTAAATGTTGAAAACGAGGCATGAGAGCAGCGCGCCGAATGTAAAGATCACGGAAGTGCTGTACGGAGTAAGCGGATGGCCTGCCGTGAGCGCGCGCGTCACAAACGGCGCCCACAGGCCCATGAGAATTCCGGAAATGATGCAAACCACGATACTCTTGCGCGAAATGTTGCGATTGGCGCCGCCCAGAGTGGCGTAAGCTTTGCCGTCGAGGATCACCGCTATGACTGCAAAAACTACGCCCAACGCCAGCAGCCACGGATTCCCTTTTGGCTGCAACTCATAACTGAGAACCACGCCTACGACGAGAGCGATGCCGATAGAAACCGGGAAAGCGATGGCCAATCCCGCCATGTCGATTCCTGCAACGAGCAAAAGATTTGCGAGATTGAATACTGCGCCTCCCACAAACGCCGAAATCATATCGGAGCACGAGGCAAGGTGAAGATTCGCCATGAACGCCGATTCGCCGCCATGCAGGCTACCCATCGTGAAAGCCAGGATGAGCGAAATTACAAAAATTCCGACAGCGTAATCCCAGTAAAAAAGCTCGAAGCGATAATTCTTCACTCCTTTGTACGTGTTGGCCCATGAACCCCAGCAAATGGTGCTGACGATGACCATCAAGAGCGCGATAGAAAAACTATTTGGCGTGAACATGATTTGCGCGGATCGGCGTCACATACTTGCCGCGACGGCGGGCCGCTGCTCGCGGATGAAGGAAATGACTTCGTCGTACCTGGACATCGCGCGCGCGCCGACTTTCATGCAGCACAGCGCCGCGCAAGCATTGGCAAAAGCGCCGACGCGTTCGAGGTCCCATTTTTGCAGCAGCCCATAAGAAAGCCCGCCCATGAAAGCGTCGCCCGCACCCGTGGTATCAACCGGTTTCACACTGAATGCGGGGACGTGAACGATTTTCTCCTTGCTGGCGAGCAAGCAGCCATTTGCGCCCATTGTGATGGCCACCAGGCTGGGGCCCATTTGCAAGAGTTTTCGAGCCATCCGCTCACGATCTTCCTCACCAGTGAATTCGAGCGCGGCAGCTTTGCATGGCTTGAGAACATCGACGAATTTCAGGGCGGCCACGAGTTCCTCTTGTGTGCCGAGATTGCACTGACAGAAAAAGTTCGGAGAAACATCAAGGTCGAAAATCACGCGGACACCGGCCTCGCGCGCAAGCTTCATGGCTTGTTCTACCGGCGTCAACGGAAGCTGCGAAGCTTCCGTATGAAAATGTTTGGCGGCTTTGATGTGCGGAGCAAAACGCGTCAGCACTTGATGAACGGTGATTTTCCCGGTGACGTTCGGAAACATGTAGATGCAGCGCTCGCCTTCGGCATCGACCGGAATCCAAGTGAGCGCTGAGAGTTCGCCTTTGACCGTTTCGATTCCGGAGGTATCCATGCCGTCTTCGAGAAATGCTTTCTGAATGATGCGGCCGTTGTCGTCGTCGCCGAGCAGGCCAAGCCAGCCGGATTTTGCGCCGAGCCGCGCAACTTGCGTCAGATTATTCGCGGTGACGCCTCCTGCGTGGATCTCGAGGCGGCTACAATTCATTTTTTCTTCGGGACCAAGAAGGCGCGGGACGAGAGCGAAGTAATCTACGGTGCAACTTCCAATCCCAACGACTTCGGTGGCCCTTTGTACGGCGTTTGTCATGACATCCCTCCTTTGGCTGATTTGAGCTGGATGAATGCCAAAGGTTTGCGGTGCTTATAGTGCTGGCGAGCGTTGGTGTCAAGCAGCCTGTTCGGAAGTGGATGCAGGAAATTCTAAAAGCGGAAATTTCCGCGATTAGAAACCATGTCGGCCCTTTGTTTTGTGTAAGTTGCATCGATTTCTAATTTTCCATATTTCCGCGATTAGAGTTCTGGAGGCTGGAAGCTTGAGGCAGGAGGCTAGAGGTTCGCGCGAAAGGCGGTGCGAATCGGAAACGATCATTTCTTCATCCCTTGCTTCAATTCCCTTCGAAAAAGCAAAAGGCCGCGCTGGCGGCCCGATTTTGCCCTTCTGTCACTTGTCCCTATTCGACTGAAATTCCAGCCTAAACTGATGTATACCATAGAGTTAACTATTAGTCAAGGAAAATCAGTGCATTTCTTGTGGCTGGAGGGCCATGATACTGAGAGTTAACGCTTATTCGTAGCGGAGAGCGACCATGGGATCGACTTTCATAGCGCGGCGCGCGGGAATGTAGCAGGCCAGCAAAGCCACGGCGCAAAGCAAAATCACCACGCCCAGAAAGGTCAGCGGGTCCGTCGGCCTGATTTCAAAAAGAAGCATCCGTAGGAAACGTGCGAGCGCGACGGCCCCGCCGATTCCCACCGCAATTCCAATCCCAGTTAAGATCATTGCTTCGCGAATCACCATGCGCAAGACGTCGCTGCGCTGCGCTCCCAGTGCCATGCGAACGCCAATTTCGTGATTCCGTTGGCTGACAGAATAGGAGATCACGCCGTAAAGTCCGAGCATCGCCAGCAGCATCGCGCAGAGGGCAAAGAGCACAACGAGCGAGGTTTCATAGCGGCGCGGCGCTTCATTGCTCGCCAGGATGGCGCTCAACGTTTTCTCCTGCGGAATGGCGAGATCAGGGTCCACGCTCCAGATGGCTTCGCGAATCGCGCCCGCCGCTGAAGTTGGATCCATTTTCGTGCGCACCACCAGCGTCTCCGTGTTTTCGGAGAAGAGCCACATCGGGAAATAGGCGGCCAGAAGCGGCGATTGATCGGATTCGGCGCGAACATCATTCACGACTCCAACTACACGACACCATTTTTGCTTTGCATCCAAGGCGAAATCGCTGCAATCGACATGCATTCCAATCGGATCGCGAGCGCCGAGCATTTTTCGGGCGACGCTTTGAGAAATCACGGCAACAGGGTCGCCGCGATCTGCATCGGTGAAGAAATGGCCCTTCACTAGAGACAGTCCGATTGCAGAAAAATATCCGGGCGTTACGAAGCGAAACTCTCCAGCAGGCTGCTCTGCTGTAGGGAGCGGCGCTTCCTGGAAGTTGATGGCGTCGCCCCAACCTTCACCTTCCAATGGAACCGTGCTGGTGAAGCCGGCGCTCTCGACACCCGGCAACTGCTGAACTTTGGCTTCAATGGAATTCAGAATGACGCCGCGTTTGTTGAACGCGATCAGTTCGTTGTTTGGCGCTGGCTTGGCGATTGGAATGTGCACAAGCAGGTCGGCGGTGATGACGTGATCTTCGTTCAACCATTGGTTCGTCATCATAACGTGTCGCAAGCTCTGAACGAGCAAAAGGCAGGCGGGCAACAGCGCCGCGCATAACGCGATCTCGGCGA
>JASHRN010000012.1 GCA_030037335.1 Candidatus Acidiferrales bacterium
AGCAACGGAACGAAAACAGCGCTGACCCAGTCCACTTCACGCTGTTGCGCTTCGGTCAGGGTCACACGGCGATTCGCTGCCTCTTTTGGCCGAATCGAAATTAGATTCGATTCTTCTGTAAGCCAGTTGACGCTGTTATAGAAAAGGTCGCCGTTGCGCTGCTGGTCCTGCCATTGATTTGTAGCGAATTCCGAATTGCCGATGACCACGAGCCGCGGGTCCGCGCTCCCCGATTTGTTTTCCGCCGCGACACCCAGCGAGAGCGGGCCACGTTGATCTTTCTTGGGATCGTACTTTACTGTTCCGTTGCCAAGACTGGCGACGGTGAAGCTGGCGGCCGAGGTCTTGAGCAACTCAGTCGCTTGAGGTTCTGTCTTGGATGTATCGGCAATTGCGACCGTGCGCGCGAGGGGGAAAAAAGTCATGGAATTCTGAAAATCGCGAACAATCGGATTGTCACCATAATTGATTACAAGCGGAATCGCAGGGCCCGCACCAAGCAAGCGGCCAACGCCACTGACATCGATGACGTAGTCGTCGCCCACGTTAATATTCCACGGCTGCATGATCGCGCTTAATTGAGGATCTGTGCCCGGGTCGAGCAGGAACATCGCCTTTCCGCCGCCGTTGAGATATTTTTCAATCATCTGAGCTTCCTGCGGGAAGAAAGGCTTTGTGGGACCAGGATCGAGGAGCACGCTGCAATCGGACGGGATCGACCCTGTGGTGACCAGATTTATTGATTTCACATTGTAATTTTGTTTTTCCAGCCCGGAATCGACGGCGCTATATCCCTTCGCATCTGTGGCGCTGATCGACTTCTCACCATGCCCCTCGATAAAGCACACAGTTTTCACGGTTGCGGAAGTCACCTTGAGGATTGCTGATGTGATGTCCTCTTCCGTCGTATCCTGCAAATGCTGGACGTGGCTTCCGTTCACGACGACCACTTCACCCATGCGCGAAATGTCATACTGTTTTGCGAGCCCGGGATTTTCCTGCGGGTCAACGACCGTAAAGTGGATGTGATGGTTCTGGCTCTCGTACAGCGCCATTTCGTCTTTCATGGACTGGACCTGCTGGCCCTCCGGGCCGCTGGACCTTGCGAACATATAGACCTGAACATCGGAACGAAGAGGGTCGACGATTTTCCTGGTTTGATCGGAAAGCGTGTAAAGCTTCTGGGTTGTCAAATCGAATGTCTTATGATGGCGATATCCCAGATAGTTCAGGAATACGAGAATAGCAAGCACCGCAATCACGAGTACGGTTGTGTTGGTTCCGAGCTTGGAAGAACGCTTCGAGAAAAAACCCGTAACGCCGCGGAACGCAAGGACGAACCAAGCAACAACGAGCACGCCGCCGACGATCAGGATAACCTTCGTGGACAACTGCAGTTGCTCATTGACGGAGTAGAGAACATAGCCAGCAACGAGAAGCAGTAGTCCGACCAGGCCGGAGATTTGGGTAATTTGCTTACGTTGAAATTTCATCAGAGCTGGGTCTTCTCCTTCACGCCGCGAAATCTCACGCGCGCCTCCAACGCATCGATTCCACCGAACGCATCGTCAAGAAAATCCCGAAAAATATCCACGTACCAAAGAAAACCAGTCCCGTCGTATCAATAATTCCCTGTGTGAACGGACCGTAGTGTTGCAGCACGGCGGCATATTGAAGTGATTGTGCGAGCGACCCGCTTCCACTCTGCGCAAAAATATCGAGAAGCCATAGCAGCAACGAAACGCCAAAGATCAGCACAGCGGAAATAATCTGGTTTTCGGTCAAAGACGAGAGGAATGATCCGAGTGCGAGAAGCATCGCACCGAGCAACAAAACGCCAAGATAACCTCCGGCAATCAGACGCCAGGGAGCTGCAGGTGTGCTGTGCGCAAATATGTAAATCACATAGAAAACGGTGGGTATTAACATGATTACGAGCAGCGTAAAAGAGGCCAGGAATTTTCCCAACACAATGCCGGCGTCCGAGATCGGAGAGGTCATCAACAATTCCATGGTCCCGCGTTTTCGCTCCTCGGAATAAACGCCCATTGTCAGCATTGGCGTGAGAAAAAGAATCACGATGCCGATCGTTCCGAGGAACACTCGCAACATCACACTGGGCACATCGAAATTCGTCATTTGGCCCATCTGCATTCCTTGCATCATCATTTCGTCAGCGTATTTGATGACTTCCACCAGGTAGCTATTGAAAAAAACTCCGCTCAGAACTAGGAACACACAGGCGATGATGTACGCGATGGGCGAAACGAAGTAGTGCGTCATTTCCTTGCGATAAATTGCGTAGAGGCCGCGCATGCTTACTTTGACTCCTCGGATTTTTTGTGGGCCGGATCTTCCGTCGTCAACTGCAAGAAGATCTCCTCGAGGCTGAGGTTCTCGCCACGAAGTTCATAAAGAGGCCAGCCCTGACCGACGACTTTTGCCGCAATCTGACTACGCAAGTCTTGCCCCTGGCGAGCTTCGACAATGGCGATCATCCGTCCGCCGGAGCCCATTGAGTCCACGGAGACGCGCTGGGCGCCAGGAATTTTCTGCAATGCATCGCGCAGCCCTTGCTCAGGAGCTTGTGCCTCAACGCGAATCCTTTCCCCGCCCTTGAGCTGGAGCGTCAAATTTTCGGGGGTATCCACCGCAACAATTTTACCGTTGTTGATGATGATGACGCGGTCACAGGTCATACTCACTTCGGGCAAAATGTGAGTAGACAAAATGATCGTGTGATTCCCTGCCAGACTCTTGATCAGGTGCCGTACCTCAATAATTTGCTTGGGATCGAGGCCCACCGTCGGCTCGTCCAGGATGATGACATCGGGATCATGCACAATCGCCTGCGCTAAACCAACACGCTGCTTGAAACCACGAGAGAGCCGCTTGATGAGATGGTCGCGCTGTTCGGCAATCTTGGTCATCCCCATCGCGGCTTCGATTCGCTGCGCTCGCTTTTCGACGGGAACATTCTTGATGCGGGCCACGAAATCCAGGTATTCGGTGACGGTCATATCGAAGTACAACGGCGGGTTCTCCGGCAGGTAGCCAATCCGCCGGCGCACTTCCATGGAGTCGTCAAACACATCGAACCCGGCGATTTTTGCGGTGCCCCCAGTCGCCGGTAGATAACCCGTCAGCACGCGCATGGTGGTGGTTTTGCCCGCGCCATTCGGGCCGAGGAAGCCGAGAATTTCGCCCTTGTTTACCGAGAAGGAGATGCGATCAACTGCGGTTTTTTCACCGTACGACTTCGACAAATCCTGAACTTCTATCAATCCGTTCCCTCCAGATGAATCGCGCAAGCGAAACTACGCCTGCGCTATGCCACTTATGTATGAATGCAAACCGCTTTTATACTAAATTCGCGGCGCAACGCCAAGCTTGTTTGTTGAATTAAGGATGCTCTTGGCAAGACTTGCGCGTGTATTAAATTGGAGAGAATCCATTCGCGACAATAAGGTTGCCTCGTTCGACTCCGGCCAAATTCTGATATCAGCCGTTGACTGCGATATGCAGAAGCATTAACGTTCGCGGCGAAGCGGGGGTGGACGACAGAATGTCAAGAAGCCGGCTACTGATCGCGTTCCTGATTGCTTGCACGGCTGCAATTATCCTGTCATTCGCCAGCCAGTCCGGCATCATGCACTTGCCTGCGGAATTGCTCCTGGGAATACGTTGGCTCGCAATCCTGTTGCTGGTTGTGTATGCAATCGCGCGTCGCTCGCTGACATTATGGATTCTCGTGGGACTGCTTGCCGGCGCAGAGCTTGGTTACGATGCGCCCGCGACCGCTATGAAATGCCAAATCTTCGGCTCGATTTTTCTGCGGCTGATCAAAGTCATCATCGCGCCTTTGCTGTTCGGCACTTTGGTGGTTGGCATTGCGGGACACGCAGGATTGAAAAAAGTTGGCCGCATGGCCGTTAAGGCGCTGGTTTTCTTTGAAATTGTTTCCACGATTGCCTTGGTGATTGGCCTCGTCGCAATCAACCTCAGCCGGGCAGGAACTGGCATTCATCTGGCGGCAAGCGCGGTGCAGCAGCAAGCTGCGGTATCCTCCACGCAAAGCGCAAGCCAGCTCATTCTGAACATATTTCCCGAGAACATCGCCAAGTCCGTCGCCGAGGGACAAATCCTGCAGGTTGTGGTCTTCAGCATTTTATTTGCAATTGGCCTGGCGCTCGTCAAGGAATCCAAACGCAAGCCCATGGTGACATTCACGGAGAGCCTTTCGGAAACGATGTTCAAGTTTACGAACATCGTGATGTACCTCGCGCCGGTCGGCGTTTTTGGCGCGATCGCATACACGACGGGTCATTTGGGCTTGGGAATAGTGCTGCCGTTGATCAAGCTCCTGGCGACTCTCTACGTGGCGCTTGCGGTGTTCGTTTTTTTTATCCTGCTGCCGATTGCCCTGCTGGCGCGTGTCCCATTAAAGGAGTTCCTGCGCGCCATCGCTGAGCCCTCCACGATTGCTTTCGGAACAAGCAGCTCGGAAGCGGCTCTGCCGAGCGCGATGGAAAATATGGAAGGCATGGGTGTATCACGTGCAATCGTGGCGTTTGTAATTCCCACTGGTTACAGCTTCAATATGACCGGCGGGTGCCTTTATCTTTCGCTGGCGCTGGTGTTCATCGCTCAAGCTGCCGGAATGCACCTGACGTTCGGTCAACAGTTGGTTATGTTGCTGATGCTTATGCTCGCGAGCAAAGGAATCGCCGGCGTACCGCGCGGCTCGCTCGTTGTCCTGCTCGGGGCAGCGGTCCAGTTCCACCTGCCGACTGAGTCCTTCTATTTGCTTTTCGCCATTGATCCGATAATGGACATGGTTCGCACGGTCCTGAACGTAGTGGGTAATTGCCTGGCAACGGTTGTCGTCGCACGGTGGGAGGGGGAGGCGCTTGCGCCCGTCAGCCAGAAACTCGTTCCGGCCGATACTATTCCGAGCTAAGTTCCGGTTTCGCTCCAAAAAATCGGAAATAGAGAGACAGGCTCAGCGCCGTTAACGCTACATATCCGTAAAAAGGCAGGGCGATATCTGACGCATCGAACATGTAACCGGTGAAAGCCACAGCTCCTGCTGAAGTACCAAGTCTCGCTACTTGATTCATCGCGAGCGCGCGGCCCATTTCTGTTTCGTTCACCATCGCTGTCAAGGCGGTCTGCTGTACCGGCACGGCGAGGATGCGCAGGGCCGGCGTGACCAAATAAACCGCCAGCGCCAGCGCAAACATGTGCGTGAGCGGCAAGAGCAGAAGCAGCACGGCGCCTAAACCGCGGGTTACAGCCATACCTTTTACAAAACCGAATTGCTTCTCCACGAAAGGAGCCGCCAAAATCGCGACCGCGGCCACCAATTCGCTGCCGAATCCAAACACTGACATTCTTGCCTGCGGCGTATGATAAACGAGCACAAAAAACGGGATCAGGAATGGCATCACGAGTCCTTGCGAAAGACCGTTGACAGCCGCGGTGAGGGAAAACTTACCGATGACGGTACGGCTTTTGAGCTGCTTGAATTCTCCCGGCGTGTCAACCGGCTTTACGGGTACGAGAAAAACAAGTCCTACCGCACTGATCACAGCGGCACAAAGAATCGCGTCTTGCGCGTTGAAAAGCCTGCCGGCGAGCATTCCCGCTCCACCAATTATGCCGCTCAGAAACGTGAACAACGAAAACCAGAACGTCCGATTTTGCAGCGTTGTGAATTCCGTAATTATCGCACTCTGAATGGGTTGCGCCGCACCGCCGACGCTTCCCGCCGCACGCGATCCAGTTGCAGAAAATCCACCGAGCATAGCCCCAAGGAATAAGAACGGGAGCCTCGCGGAGGCGAAAACAAGGAACGCGCCGAACGGCAGAAGAATGCCTGCAAGAAGCAGCGTCCCTTTGCGCCCCCACAGATCGGTCAAAAAACCAAACAAGAGCGCAAATCCCGCGGTCGCAAGCGTCGCGGCCATATACAGAAGGCCGAGAAGGCTGGCGCTGTAATGAAGACTTTCGAGGATGTAATACGGAAATACGAGAATGATGATTCCCGCCGAGAAACTGCGTGTGAGGCGGAAGAGCATCAAGAAGAGCAACTGTCGCGAATTGCGATTCACAACGACAGTTTATCGGAATTGATCGGAATGCAGCTTACTGATTACTGAGATCTTGAGGGAGCACAACTGGGGCAACACTCGCTTCGGATGGGGCATCCAGAAGCTATGGCAAATCGCCGTGGCGCAAGAAGTGCCAGTTGCCAGCCAGTGAAGTTTCATGGCGAAGCCAGTTGCGCGTTGACACAATGTTGCTGTTTTGTTATTCAACTTAGCTGCTTCGGCGCCAACCGGCTCCGATATCTGTCCAGTGCTGGAGATGACCATCCCGGCGCTTCTTAGGTAACAAAGGAGCCAGAAAATCATCTGATGAAGTGCGGACAGAGGACATCAGATCTCAAGTTGCGACCACTGCCGTTCTGTGGAGTTGCTGCGGCGATTCTTCTCTCGAGCCTTCTGTGTAGTTGCGGAGGCGTCAGCGGACTAGTGATTACCCTTGATCCAAGCACCAATCAGGCCGTCGATCAAGGCCAGAGCGTTTCATTCACGGCGTTTGTCTCGGGGGACACGTCAAACTCGGGAGTGACATGGTCCCTCTCTGGTTCACACTGCAAAGGCAGTGCCTGTGGCACTCTAGTAGACGTTACAACCGGCGCAGCGACATATCAGGCTCCTTCTGCTACAAATACTCAACTGCTCACCGTCACGCTGACAGTTACAGCCAACGCGGAAACCAGCGTTACCACGACACTGAACATCGCCGTCAGTCCCGCGCCTGTGATTTCGACGACCACACTGCCAGGCGTACTAAACGGAGCTACTTACAGCGAGCAAATCCTTGCGAATGGCGGGGTAGCACCTCTCATTTTTACCGTGTCATCGGGTAGCCTGCCTCCCGGCCTGAATCTGAATACAAACGGATACGTTACCGGACGCACGACATCCGACGGAGGTACTTACAATTTCACCGTGAAGGTGACCGACCAAGGCACTCCGCCACTTACCGTGTCGAAGGCCTTCACGCTGGTAGTTACACCGGCGCCTACCCTTTCCGTCGCCACCACTTCGCTGCCCAATGCCGCGATGGGCAGTCCGTACAGCGCTGTGCTGGCAGCGAATGGCGGTGTACCTCCGCTAACATGGAGCATCGCGTCGGGGAGCCTGCCCCCGGGCTTAATGCTAACACCATCTACAGGACAGATTTCTGGCACTCCGACGACTCAAAATACATACTCATTCACCGTGCAGGTCACAGATTCGTCGCTCCTTCCCCCGAACAATCAGCCACAAACCACGCCGCCCCAATCACTCAGCATAACGGTCGGCCCGCCGAACACGCTGGCTATTGCAACTACTTCCCTGCCCGAGGCGGAAAGTGCGAACCTTTACAGTCAGAAAATTGTGGCGACCGGCGGAGTTGCGCCGTTCAACTGGACTCTCACGAAGGGTATCCTGCCAACGGGAATGTCGCTTGACGCTTCGACCGGCGTGATTTCCGGAGTCGCGACGGCGGTATCGTCGAACACTTTTACCGTTCAGGTGACCGACTCCGAGAATGCAACCGCATCGGCCACCTTCACAATTTCCATCGTCGCAGCAACCGACAATAACAATAACGCACTGCTCGAAGGCGACTACGTGTTCATTTTCAGCGGCTATAATCCCAATGGCCCTGTGGTTCTCGGTGGCACTCTCGAGGCGGACGGTTCAGGAGATATAGAAGGCATCATCGATAGCAACAATAAGAACCCTGCTTCAGAGACAACTCAGAACAACGGCCCAGGACCAACGCAGGGCAATGCTCTCACCGGCACTTACTCAATGAAACCTAATGGGACCGGTACCCTGAATTTGACTGTCAACTCAATCGATTATACCTATGTGCTGGCGCTCGATGGGAACGGCAACGCTCAATTTATTGAAGCGGATTCGACATCCACTAGCACACGCGGCACTGGAATTCTGCGAGAGCAGCCGCCGCCGAATTTCATTGCTTCGAATTTCAGCGGCAGTTATGCCTTCCAACTGGCCGGAACCGACTTGGCCGGCAAACGCGCGACGTTTGCAGGCGTGTTTCAGGCTGATGGAGTGGGTAATTTCAGCAACGGCAACGTCGATTCCAATGATGCTGGCACGCTGGGCACGAACATCACGGGAGTCACGGGGTCGTTCCTGGTTGCACAGAATGGCCGCGGCAACGCAACTTTTTCGATTCCAGGGAAAGGCAACCTGAGTTTCGTGTTTTATATGATCACGCCTTCGGATGTACTGTTCATGGGATTCGACCCTCTTGATTCGTCTCATCCAATGATGACGGGCGAAGCAATTCTGCAGACCCAATTATCCTTCGATGCTACTTCGATGAGCGGTTCGAGCATCGCCACCGAAACAGGGCAATCGAGCGCCCTGCTCGCACAAGTCACGGGCAATGGCGCTGGCATTGCAAGCGCAGCAATCAATACCAATGACGGCGGCTCGATTGGCTCGACGACCGCAAGCGGCAGCTACGTGGTTTCGTCAAATGGGCGCGTCGCGATGAGTGGGCTCGGTGGCCAGTTGAGTGTGCTTTACCTGATCTCTCCGAATTACGGATTTCTGATTGGGCAGGACTCCGCCGCTTCCTCCGGATTGGCCGAAGCTCAGTCCGCTGGCCCGTTCAATGCGGCATCGTTCACGAGCTATTTCACGTTCGGGCCGCCCTTCGCCGGATCGCCCGCAGCGGGAAGCGTCACGACCAACGATTTTGTCGGCTCGATTGTTTCCGATGGAATTTCCGCTATTTCCGGAACAATCGGGGAAACGACCGGCTCCGATGCTTTGAATTTGACCCTCTCCACAAAGGGAAGTTACACCGTCAATTCAAATGGAAGCGGCTTCATCAGCTTCGGCTCACCAACGCAACTGCCGTCCCAGTTTGTGTTTTACCTCGTCTCACCCACAGCAATTCGGGCTATTTCCGCGGTCCCGTCAGACACACAGCCCATGGTCTTTTTCCTGAACCATTAATCCCACAAGTTGTCGGATTGGTTTCTCAGAGTCCGGTCTGAATCTAAAGAGCCATGCTGACAGACGTGCCTGCGGCGGCGAATACCGCGTTCATTTCTGTGCGAGCAAGCGGCAGAAAAT
The DNA here is from genome assembly GCA_030037335.1 of Candidatus Acidiferrales bacterium. Lineage (GTDB taxonomy): Bacteria > Acidobacteriota > Terriglobia > Acidiferrales > UBA7541 > DAHUXN01. Next base: position 9,177 of record JASHRN010000012.1, read on the forward strand.
GCCGCACAATGACTGGATCGAATTGCTTGCCACTCGCTTCGAGCAGCCGGCGCTCGGCTTCTTCAAAAGGCAGTCCATTGCGGTAGGGGCGGTTGGAAACCATTGCGTCAAAGGAATCGATCACAGAGACAATTCGCGACCCAACAGGGATTTCCTCGCTCTGAAGACCGCCTGGATACCCCGAGCCATCGAAGCTTTCATGATGATGAAGGATCAAGAGGCTCGCCCTCTCAAGACCGGGGATTTGTCGTAGCACCACCCAGCCGTATTCGGGGTGTTTTTTCATCAACTCGTATTCGTCGGCCGTAAGGCGCGCGGGTTTGTTGAGAATCGCATCAGGAATTCCGATTTTGCCAATGTCATGCAGAAGTGCTGCAACTTCAATATCTGCCAATGAGCTCTCGTCCAGACCAAGTTCACCCGCTACGTGAAGCGCCCACTCCGCCAGCCTCGTGCTGTGTACGCCGGTGTTGAGATCTTTAAGATCGAGCAACTGATTAAATGAGCAGATAACCGAGCTACGAAGAACCAGCAATTGCTCCTCAACTTCTTTGACTCGCAAGGGCGACCGCGAAGCCTCCGGTTCGGGAGACCGCATAACACTTGGGATCAGGGGCATCGGTCCTGCTCCGAGATTCGCCTGCGCAGCCACTTTCAGAGCATTATTCAGCAAGGTCTGCGCTCCGCATTAGTGTGCAATCGACGCCAGCGCGGCGTAGACGTTGAGCTCGCCGTTACCCATATTGGGGCCGATCCAATTTGCATTGGCAATCGCGTTTGCGGCGATCGACTGGTTCATTTGCGGTTGCAGATTGATGAGCAGCGCCACCGTACCGGCAACCATGGGCGAGGTGAAAGACGTGCCGGAGGTTACCGAATAAGTTCCGAATGGATAAGTAGTGATGACATTTTCACCGGGCGCCGCGACCCAAACGACTTGATCGCCATAATTCGAAAAGCTCGATCTCTGATCAAGATCGTTCGTCGATGCGACGCCCATTACGTTTTGTAAGCCTGCGGGATAGACGACTTCGTCCTCGCCATCATTTCCGCTTGATGCAACACAGACGACATTGTTCGCGTTCGCGTAATTGATGGCGATTCCCAATTCAGTTGAGCTGGTGGACATTTCGAAGCTCATGTTGATCACGTTCGCATTATTCTGCACGGCGTAATAAATCCCGCTCAGAATGTTTGAGAGCGTACCGCTTCCGTCCGAGCTGAAGGTCTTGACCGGCAAGAGACGAGCCGTTGGGGCGACCATGTGGATCATCCCCATGACTTCGGTTCCGTGGCCGAACGCCGAATAGGGCGTGCCGTCCAGCATCGCGGCGGTATGCTGGTCCAACATAGCGGCTGTATGCTGATCCACGAATGCGGCAGAACAGGAACTGCACGCTGAGCCGGTCGCGCCGTTCAAGTCGGTCATTTCGGAGCCGCCCGGCTGGTTGCGCGTAAAGTCGTAACCTTGCAGCAAGACCGGTTTCAGAACCGGATGATTTGGATCCACTCCGGTATCGATATCAGCCACAATTCCCGTCCCGGTCACACCAAAAGTATTCAGAGCGCGCGGCAGATTGATAATCTGCGCCGCCGGCTGGTTCGCATATCCGGTCCACACGATTGAACCGTAGTAGTTCAACGGCTGCTGCTCGTAGAGTCCCGCTGGAATCGTTGTCTGAAATGGGCCGGCGTTGGACGACGACGGAGGAATCACTACAAGCTGATCCGGTTCCGCGTCAAGGATGCCGTTCACTAGGTTCAAAACATCTGCCAGCACCTGCGGAAGGAGGCCCTGTACCGGTTGCACAAGGAAGAGCTGGTTCTGGCCACCATCCAGGTTGCGAACAACCGTGCAGCCGTTCACCAAGCAGATATTCTGCAACCCAGCCAAACCCTGATTTGTGCGGACAATCACCGCCTGTGGCTGGCCCAACAAGTCGCCGACGGTCGTGGACACCGTCTGTACCGCAGTAGAGACCGTTTGGCCAACACCAGAGAGTAGACCTCCGAGCAGGCCCTGTGCCGATGCGGCCTGAGGGCAAAGGCCAATTACAAGCAACACTGCCAGCCACGTTAACCGTTTCATGATGGATTTGCTCCTTTGGCCGAAGCGCTCTTGAGAAGTTCTAGTCTGGCTACATCCATTCTTCTCATCAATGGTACAAACGAACGCTTTCGGCCCTAGCATTTCTAATCTCTCTTACTAGTACTTCGCTTGGTACCTAAAGGCCTATCTGTAAGTCCTGAGGAATCTGGTAAGTCCAGATGACCAGTTAGTGTTGAACTGGAAGGGATAAGGAGAGGTATTTTGACATCCCGCGAGCGTGGCAGGCCGACGAGCAGTTGAAGTTGCCCCTCCAGGGAACACTCCAAGTGAAATTCGCCAAGGGCATTTGTCTGCGACTCTAGCAGGATCTTTCGACCGCGCACGAGCTTCACACTGGCCCTCGTGCCGCTGCTGATTGAGTCCGCTGAATTCAGTATCTGGCCCACAATCTCCACTTTGTCCGAATCCATTTTGGGCTCCATACGCAGATCAATCCTGTATGGGCCAATTCCGTACAGCATTTGGCGTGGATTGGCTCCAATAGATCGAACTCCTGCAAAAGCTGGAGTCTGAAAACTGTCAAACAGAAGTTGCACTGCCGAGGTCTTTTGCCTTCTGGCACCTAAAGGCAGGATACTCTTGGCGTTGTGGACTACTACCTTGGGCGGCTCATAGGCAGCCTCGCACCCCGCGGCCTCTCGAACACGGTTCCAGATGCCGACGGTTTTGGCGCAATGCTTGCAACCAGTGTCTAGATGGGCCTGCATGACCTGTTCTTTCTCTTTTTCCATCAACTGCCGGGCAAAATCGGCCCACTCCTCTAATGAGAAATGCCTCATCGTTCCTTCCCCCCGGAAATCTGAGATACCCAATTCGTCATTCCATCACCTCTAGGCATAAGGGTATTCTCGAGCCCGAAAAATATAGTGACTGGCGAGATTTTTTGAGGGTGTTTAGGAATGGGAAATCTTGCCCACGAGGACAAAAGGAGCCCAGAAATAGGGATGCGGATACTGATCCCGCAGCTTCTGCATGGATGATCGCAGGGCGAATGATCTATCGCGAGTGCGCCCTAACTCTTTGTAGAAAAGGGACATAAATTCAGCCGTACTGCTATCATTCACATTCCACAGGGTTAATAGGAGAGATTGCGCCCCGGCGTATAGTAGGCCGCGAATCAACCCAAGCAACTCGTCTCCCGCACTAACGACATTTAGCCCAGTAGCGCATCCGCTTAGCGTCACTAGCTGGGCGCTAAGCTTAAGTTGATAGAGATCGTACAGGCTCACATAGCCATCTCCCAGCCGGATCCCTGAGAACATGGGATTGTCCTGGCGAAACGTACCGTGGGTAGCGATATGGATCAAGCGAC
>JASHRN010000090.1 GCA_030037335.1 Candidatus Acidiferrales bacterium
TGGTCCAAACGCAGGTAACCAAGCCATCCTTGATAATGCCCAACGAAGTTGAGCGGCACCGGCGAGATAATCGGCGAGGCGCGATCTTGCCACGTATACTGCCAGTCCGTGGAAAAGAAAGTCCGGTTGTCAGAGCCAATGGGTCCCGACAATCCCAGTCCCATTTGCGTAACACTGTCGTTGGTGATGTCGTTACCACTGCTCGCGGTCGACGTTGTGAATCCCGATAACTCGGCTTCCGGCCCCGAAGGCCGGCCCAGAATCCAGCCATCGCCGTGGAACTTACTCTCGCCGCTCTTCGTCACAATGTTCACAACGCTCCCGGCCGTCATGCCGTACTGCGCCGAGAACGCATTGGTCAGCACCGTCATTTCCTGTACCGCGTCCAACGGAATATCGCTGAAAATCGTTTGCCGGCCCCACATATCTACCGCGTTGCTGCCGTCTGCCTCGAACCATGTCTGCCGCCGCCCCGTTCCATTTGTAGTGAAGAGGTCCTCGTTCATGAAAATGTCGCCCTGGTTGATTGCCGGACGATTCGCTGCTTCGAGCAGGGGCAGATACGTGATCCGTTCGTTGTACAGCGGTATTTCCTGCGCTTCCAGCGCACCGATGTGAATTCCAAGCTGCGGCTCGTCCGTGCGCACCTCACCCACGGTTCCGGTCACCCTCACTTGCGTCTGTTGCCCCTCAACATTCAACTGGAAATCGAGGTTGGCCGTTCTTCCTCCAACCAGCATAATCGCTTGCGCCTCGCCCTTTGCGAAACCTTCCTTTTCTGCCGTGACATCGTAATTGCCCGTGATAGGAAGCCCGCCGACTGAAAAATTGCCAGAGGCATCGGCCTGCACAATGTGCTGCTCGCCGGTGGCTGAGTTCGTGATGGTGATTTTGGCGCCGGGAACGGCCGCACCGCTTTGGTCAGTGACCTGTCCTCGTACGGTCGCGGTGTCCGGTGTTTGAGCAAATGCTCCGAAAGAAAAAGCTGAAACAGTCGGAATTGCAAGGAAAAGAAAACAGAATAGCCTGAATGCGCGCCTCATCAGTGACTCCCGAGTTGGATGGTATTAAACAATTTAGGGCGTCAGACTAAAGCACGCATTGAACTACTACCATGACTCGTAGTTCAGGGAGGCGAAGAAGCTCCGAGCGGGGAAGATCAGCGAAGCAATTGCTCAAGCGCTTCGTGAACCGAAACAAGCACGGATGGATGGAGAACTGCGGCGATAGCAAGCACGCCAAAAGCTGCCACTCCGATTTTCAGCCCCATTCGCAATTGACGAGGTGAGTCAATCCTTGCAGGCACGGGCGCGATCAGGCGCTCGATGCGCGCAGAAAGCTCGCGCTCGCGTCCAAGAAAAAAACTGATCAGTGGGGAAGGGGAAAACGCCCCGCCAATTCGCGCCACTCGCACCAAAGCCGCCGCCAGCGAAAGCGAACGCCCAAAATTCCCTTGAGTGGCATCATCGTCCGCCGCCCATTCGATCAGCTTTGCCCAGCAGCGGTTTAGTGGCGCGAAGGCGCGCGTAAACGGCAGAATCTCGGGGGCCAAAGTAAGTGCCAGCCTTTTCCAGTTGTCATGCGACCTATGATGCGCGCGTTCGTGCTCAATGGCCGCTTCGAGCTCTTTGTCGGATAACGACTGCAAAATCGAGCGCGAGACAATCACGCGAGGCCGTAAGAGCCCTGCCAGCGCCAGCACCGGCGCGTCACTGTTAATAACCGTAACCGGGAGCAAGCGCCTGTGCTCCTTTTCGAATCCGGTAGCCCTGGATCGCATTAGGCCGCGCCACGAAATAAAGACTCCCCGAACCGCCCGGATCAGTGAATCCGCACACAGCAGCGCGCCCAGCAGAGCAAACGCGCAGCAGGCCAGTCCCACGCGTTCGGTGGATTCGTTCGTCTCCAGCCACAAATAGCTCGGCACGCAAAGGCCCACGACCACCACAGCAGCAAACGTGACCGGCAGCAGCCGCAATCCCAGCAAAAATCTCGCACCGCTTCGTGGCCGCATCGCCTCGCCCGTGCGCATCGCTCTCGGAGCGGCGGTCCAGATGCCTGCGGCCATCGCCGTGTGCACCACGAAAAACGACGCGAAGCACAGGCAGATCAGCCGCAACGTGTAGGGAAGAATCATCGGCCGCTCCTCTGCAGCAGTTCCTTGCGCTTCGCGCGGATTTTCTTTTCCAGCTCTTCGAGCAGCGCCTCATCATATTTGCCGGCGGCATCCACCAGGCAGGAGATCAGCAAATCGCGCGAAGGTTCCGAGCGGGAGAAAAAGCCTGCCAGCAAGCTGTCAGCGCGCTCGCGTTCCCAATCATCCCGCGAGCATCGCGGCGAATATAGGAAAGCGCGCTCCGCTTTGCGCCGTTCGAGCAGATTTTTCTTGTACAAGCGATCGAGTGTGGTCATTACGGTCGTATACGCCCGCGGCCGCTCCAATTTCGCGACCACATCGCGGACGCTCGATTCCCCGCGCTGCCACACAATTTCCATAACGCTCAGCTCGAGCCGCCCCAAAGCCGCCCCGCCCTCTGTTGCATTGCGCGATTTTCCAAAAGGTATCATTTATCCTGTCGTGTGCATTCCTTCCCGCCAAAGATTGTATCCTGGTAGCGTCGCCACGGGAGTATATCAGAGCGCGCAAGATGCGGGCGCGAATCCTGGTTGCACGCTGGGTATCTGCGAGCGGCGGAACTATAATGTCAACGAGGCGCTTCCATGAAAGGCAAGCTGGCCCTTAAATTCGCTGTCGCGCTCGGACTAGCGCTATTCGCAGTAAATGCCTACGCCCAGCATGCAGCAAAGAGCATCCACGCCACATTTTCGCCGCTGCAAAATTGGAGAGCAGCCGTGCTTTCCGGTAACGCAAGCGCGCTGCACTTTCTTTACAGCACCGCGCCTCCATCCGTCACCACCACTCCGCAGGGAAGCACTCACGATCCCGCTGCGGAGCCGGATTTTTGGTCGGCGCTGAAATCCTCGGGTCTCTCGCGTCTGGCAATCCACGTCGCTCACGTCGATTCCCCGCAAACTGGCGTGACCCGCGTCATTTTCACTCTCGAAGCGACGCTCCAGAGCGCCACCGGCGCGTCAAAATCCTTTGCGTCGATCGCGCAAGTCTGGGCCGAAGTCGACGGCAAGCCTGTCATCGTCACGACGAATCGCACCAACCTTTCGCGCCTTCCGCAGCCCGTCGAAGCGGAGCCCAATCTTTATCCCGACACATCCGAAGCTCGCACCGATATCGGCCTCGCTCTGTCCGTCGCGGCGCGCGAACGTCGCCGTGTGCTCCTCGATTTCGGCGGCAACTGGTGCTACGACTGCCATGTGCTCGACGCCACGTTTCACTATCCCGAGGTCGCTCGCATCCTCGAAGCCAACTACGTCGTCGTCCACATCAACATCGGGCAGTACGACGCGAACCTTGACCTCGCCCAGAAATATCAGATTCCCCTAAAAAAAGGAGTGCCAAGCCTCGCTGTGCTCGACGGCCACGGCCGGCTTCTCGTCTCGCAAAAAAATGGTGACTTCGAAAACACCACCCGAATCGGCTTGCGAGATGTAGAATCATTTTTGAATCGCTGGAAACCCTGAATTTTTCGCATTCGATTCGGACATATCTCCCCCAAAAAGGTCCGGCTTCATGCTTGGTGTCAGATGTTGCAACTTGCGAATTTGCGAAGTCCCTTTCCAGCATCGGAAAACATCTAAATACTGAACGCACTCTTTTCGTGTAATCTTGCGTTTTGGAGAGGAACAAAATGGGCCCGACCCGCCAGCCATTTTTCCGCCAAGTTCCAATCTCAGGCTTCCTTCTGCTCCTGGCTGTTTCGCTTGCGCCAAACCGCTCTGTCCGCGCCGATGGGCGAGACTTGGCTCGCTCCTCCGCCGCCGGACAAAATCCGCAGGAGTTGGTCCGCCAGGTGATTCACAATGAACTGAAAGATGACGCGGACGATATGACCCATTGGCGCTTTCGAAAAACGGATGTCAAAGGCGGCGTGAGTAAAACCTGGGACGTCGTCGAGACGAAAAACGGCGAAGTGCAACGCCTTATTGCTATCGACGGTCGTCCGCTTACAGAGCAGGAGCAAGTCGCTGAAGAGGCTCGCATGCAGAAGTTCTTGGCAAGCGCCGCCGACCAGCAACAGCGCAAGGAAAGCTCTTCCAGTGACTTCAACAAGGAGCAGAATCTCATGAAGTTGCTGCCCAATGCCCTCACCTACCGGTACGCCGGTGAAGAGCACGGCCTCATTCACTTGACCTTCACACCGAATCCCGATTTCCGTCCGTCTACCCGCGAGGCCGAAGTTTTTCACCACAT
>JASHRN010000091.1 GCA_030037335.1 Candidatus Acidiferrales bacterium
CTGCGTGATCTTCAGCCACCAGAATCGTTTCCGTTCCGCCACGCACGGAATCGTCCGCTGGCCCGCCATTTTTTTCCTGCGTCACGCCGCTACTCACCGGCAGATAGACATGAAACATCGTCCCTTTTCCCGGTTCGCTGTAAACTTCGATCAGTCCTTCGTGCTGTTTCACGATTCCGTACGCGGTTGCCAGTCCCAATCCTGTGCCCTTGCCCACTTCTTTCGTTGTGAAGAATGGTTCAAAGATTCGGCTCATCGTCGCTGCATCCATTCCCACTCCTGTGTCGGAAACGGACATCGCCACGTATTTCCCCGGGCGCGCGTATTCGTGCCTTTGGGTATACGATTCATCTAATTCCACATTATTTGTTTCGATCAGTAGTTGGCCGCCGTTTGGCATAGCGTCGCGCGCATTGAAGCAGAGATTCATCAGCACTTGCTCGAGCTGCGAAGGGTCCGCGCGAGTGGGCTTCAGATCCGGTGCGAGCACCAGCTTCATTTCGATTTGCTCTCCGATGGTTTTTTGCAGCAGAGCCGTTGTTTCGCCAATCATCTGATTTACATTGATGATGCGCCGCTCGAGCGTCTGCCTCCTCGCATAGGCCAGCAATTGCCGCGTCAATCCCGCGGCGCGCTCCGATTGCGCGCGAATGTTTTGAAAAAATTTCGCCGCGCGGCTTCCTTCTGGCACTTCTTCTTTCCCCAGCTCCGCCCAGCCCATGATGGCGCCAATGACGTTGTTAAAATCGTGCGCGATTCCTCCGGCGAGTTTCCCGATGGCTTCGAATTTTTCCAATTGCTGCATGCGAATTTCTGTTTTCTTGTGCTCGGAGCGGTTTCTCGCCTCGCGCAGCTCGCGGTTGATCGCCGGCAGCAATCGCGCCAAATTTCCTTTCATGATGTAGTCCTGCGCGCCGATGCGCATCGCATCGACCGCGATATCCTCCCCGATCGTGCCCGAAACAAAAATAAACGGCACGTCGGGACACTTCTCGCGCACCATCGCCAGCGCCGCCACGCCGCTGAATCCCGGCATCGAGTGGTCCGACACAATCAGGTCCCACGAATCGAAAAGGCTCAGGCGCAGCCCCTCGCGCGTATCCACGCGCTTGTACATCAGATCGTAGCCGCCTTTGCGAATTGCGTGCGCCAGCAGTTCCGCGTCGCTCTCCGAATCCTCGACCATCACCAGCTTGAGTCTTTTCTGCATTCTTACCTCATGACGGCGTAAGGCGGCTTTTCATTCAGCAAAAGCCAATAAAGCCCGAGTTGACGCACAGCTTCGGTGAATTGCACGAAGTCAACTGGCTTGCGGACGTAGCTGTTCGCGCCAATATCATAGCCTTGCAGCCGGTCGCGTTCTTCATTGGAAGAAGTGAGAATCACCACAGGCAATAGTTTTGTGCGAGCGTCGGAGCGCACGCGCCTGAGCACTTCGAGCCCGTCGATTTTCGGAAGCTTCAAATCCAGCAGAATTACCTGCGGGGTGATCGGGTGGCCGGCTTGTTTGCCAGTGCCAAATAAAAAGTCCAGCGCTTCCGCGCCGTCGCGCGCTACCACCACTTCGTTGGTGATGTTGTTTTTCTTGAGCGCGCGAAGCGTCAGGGCTTCGTCATCAGGATTGTCTTCCACCAGAAGAATCACCATTTCATTCATCCTCCCCCCTTTTTTGCGTCGCGATTCGGAACGTCGTCGCGATAGCAGCATGCCGAATGCGAAAGGGCGCTTGTGTGTTCGTCGAGAGTGCACGCACATGCAGCAGTGACACTCCGCGTTGCATCGCCATTCATGTTTTCAGTGCAGGACTACGAGGCTGAGAGAGGGGTCAGTCCGGGTCCACAAAACAAAAAATAAATCTGCCGCAATGCTTTGCCTGGAAGCACTTACGGCTTATCCATTCTGATTTAACCGCCGCGAATGTCAAGGCGCGCAATTTGTTGCCGCGCACGAAAAGTAAACGGCGTCATTCGGCAGATGAATTTCACTGTCCGCCGCAGTTGCTTTGTTGCGTGACCACGAGTTTTGTCGCGCATCTGAATGGGAAGGGAGGAAATATGCGAGCGGATCGCGTGGAAATTTCCTGGGACGAAGAGAAATCCAACTGGCTCATCCGGATCGAAGCGGGCGAAGAAGTCGTGCGGCGACACTGCGACCTGCCGCGGAGCGCGGACGAAGCAGCGCTGCGCTCGGTGGCGCAAAAGACAATTCGCGATGAGGGATACGATCTGCCGGCATCGAGCGTGATTCTGCGGATGTAGTTTGCGCAGCGGTAGGAGAACAAAAAGCGAATATACACTGCGTACCAAGAGCAGGGGGTACTAGAACAGGCCATAGCAGGCCAATTCTCAAAATGGGACACGATTTTTGGGCATTTTGACCAGGCCATTCAGGCCAATGAATCCTGAGTTTTGCTTTTCGATCTTTTTCGCGCGAGGCGCGAAATTTCATTTCTTCCAAAAAGCCCAATAAAACTGCATTTTTGTGTACATGAGCGGCGCTCGGACTTAGTGTCGAGGCATGGCGAAGTGCAGGAAAATTTGAACGAAAGTGGCTTACAATGGAGAAATTTTGCGCGCGAACTGCTCGAATTTGATGCGCTTTTCAGCAAGTGACCAGGCCAATTCCAAAAAAGTGGGTTATAGAACCAGGCCATTGGCATAGACATTCTAGGGGAGGCTTTTTTCTCGTCCCTTGACGAACTTATTCGCGCGAAATAGGCTTCCGCAAACACGGAGGTTAATGGGATGGGTGCGGAATGGATGCGTGGGCGCCGATACTTCAAAGCAGTTGCTCTTATCGGTGCGGTAACAGTGGCATTCCTCCTTGGCGCGAGGGTGAAGGCAGGCAAATCCGACAATAGCGATGCCAAAAAGCAGGAGGCTGAGGCGCTCATTCAAAAGGCGCTCGCAGTCGAGGATGTGCGCGCGACGGGCTCGGCGGCATTCGGGATGCGCGGAATAATCTCTGTGAACGGCGCGAAGAAGGAAGCGGTGCAGGGGAACTACGTGCTGTTGTGGGAGGCTCCAGATCGCTGGCGCGAGGAGATCCAGTTCCACAATTACTCGCGTATCCGAGTGGGAGCAAAGGACGCATACTGGCAGACGCGCTCGATTGATTATGAGCTTCTACCGATCAACGATATTTCGGATGCGCTGAGTTTCCCTCGCCACTTGCGCGCGCTGCTGCGAAGGCTAACGCACCCGGAGAAGTCGCAAGCCCCGGAACAGCGACTTGTGCCATCCACAATAGCCGCGATTCCCACATGGAATTATGCGCCAGCGTCATGCAGAGAAGCTTTGTTGCCGGTTGAGACAGTCATAACAGTTACATACACGCTCGGCGAATGATTCCGAACAGGATGGTGTGATCGGCGACTATTCGGAGCGGAGGGCGTCGACGGGGTTGACGCACGCGGCGCGGCGGGCGGGGATGAAGCTGGCGAGCAGGGCGGAAGCGATGAGCACAGCAGCGACGGCGCAAAGGATGGTGGCGTCCCAGGAGCGCACGTTAAACAGTAGGCTTCGAATGAGCCTGCCTGCGATGACCGAACCGGAAATGCCGATGATGATTCCGAGCAGAGTGAGCCAGCCTGCTTCTTTCAGGATGAGCTTGTACACAGAGGCGCGTGTTGCGCCGAGAGCCATACGAACTCCAATTTCGCGGGTGCGGCGGCTGACGGAGTAAGCGATGACTCCGTAGAGTCCGATGGCGCTCAGGAGCAGTGCGAGTGTGGAAAAAACTCCAGCGAGCCAGGCGGAAGCGCGGTGCATGTAAGCCGCCCATGACTGCTCGATCGTTTCGGACATGGTGCTGGCACCAACGACCATTATGGTTGAGTCGATTTTTTGCAGCGTGGAGGTGAGCAGCGGCAATGCCGCCCCAGGATCTTGCGATGTGCGAACCGCGATGGAGAAACCGGAATCCGGCGATTGCGCGAAGGGAGTGTAGAGTTCCGCGCGACCGGTTTCGTCGAGCGAATTTTGCTTGATGTCTGCGAT
>JASHRN010000092.1 GCA_030037335.1 Candidatus Acidiferrales bacterium
CGATGAAAATCAGCACGATTCCGAAGTGAACGATATATCCGCCGTAGCGCCGCGTGTTGCGCATCGTCAGTTGGCCGACGGACGAAAACAAATTTGCGCCGCTACGCGCCGAGAGCACTCGCGCTCCTCGGAAAAATTCTGAAAAAATCGTCAGCGTGACGAATACAGCCAGAATCAGACACACGAGCGCGTAGAAATTCCGGTCGCCCGCAGCAAACCCCACCACGCCCGCCGCCAAACCAACGCCGAGCGGCCACGCGAAGTTCCGCTTCAAACTCGATAGCGAAGTCCGTCTCCATGCGAGCAGCGGCCCAACGCCGGTAAGGAAAAGCAGGAAGAGCGCTATGGGAATGTTTACTTTATTAAAAAAAGGCGCCCCGACCGTGATCTTGTTGCCTTCGACCCATTCCGTCAGCACCGGGAACAGCGTGCCCCACAGAACCGCGAAGCATGCCGCGAGCAAAATCAAATTGTTGAAGAGGAAGCTCGACTCGCGCGATATGACCGAATCGAGCTGATTATCCGTTCGCAGGTAATCGCGGTTCTTCCAGTACGCGACAACGCAGACAAACAAAATGATCGCCAGAAACGAGAAAAACCACGAGCCGATGGACGACTGCGCAAATGCATGCACGGAACTCACCACACCGGAACGCGTCAGCGTCGTTCCCAGTATGCTCAGCATGTAGGTGATGAAAACCAGCCAAACATTCCACACCCGCATCATGCCGCGCTTTTCCTGCATCATCACCGAGTGCAAAAACGCTGTTTCGGTGATCCACGGCAGAAGCGACGCGTTTTCCACAGGGTCCCACGCCCAATAGCCGCCCCATCCAAGCACCTGATACGCCCAGTGGCCGCCAAGCAAGATTCCGACGCTGAGAAACGCCCAGCCCACCATCGTCCATCGCCGAATAATATGAATCCACTTTTCTCCCGGATACCTTCCCAGCAACGCCGCCAGCGCAAACGCAAATGGAACCGTGCAGCCCGTATAGCCCAGATAAAGCATCGGTGGATGAATATCCATTTCCGAATACTGAAGTAGCGGTGTCAGCCCATGCCCATCGGCAAGCGCCACCACATGGGGCGCGCCTGTAGCGCCAACCGCGCCTACCAGCGCAAACGGACTCGCGACAAAATTATTCAGCATCAGGAAAAAGAGCTGGATGCTGCCGAGGATCACCACCACGTATGGCATCAGTTCCGGATGCTTCTTGCGGTTGGAGAAAAGCGCGATGAACGCGAAAATCGAGAGCAGCCAACTCCAGAAAAGCAGCGAGCCTTCCTGCCCGGACCACAGCGCCGCAAATTTGTAGTATGCCGGAAGCGCGCGATTGCTGTGCTCGACAACGTAAGCAATGGAGAAGTTATTTTGGAAGAAAAGCCCAACGAGGCTGGCGACGCCCAGAGTGACAAGCGGGAAAATTGCCAAGCCGGCATTTCGCGCACTTTTGGTAATTAGCGGACGCTGCGTGCGTATGCCGATGATTCCGGCGACAACGGAATATCCCGCCGCTAGCAACGCAAGGATTAATGCGAAAGCGCCAACGACATCCATTGACCTATTCTGCTCCCATTAACTGCGAGGTTCCGCGGCGCTTCGAGGATCGGCTGGAGATTGTGGCTGCGCTTCGGTCTGCGATTTTGGCATTGTTGCGGCGGGCTGTTGCCCGGGAGTCGCCTGATATTTCGACGCGCATTTCGCTTGCACTGAATCCGCGACGAAGCGCCCGTCGGGCATGAGTCTGCCCTCGGCCAATGCTTGCGCGCCTCCCTTGAACGTGTCAGGTAGCGGCGAATCGCCGACATAGCTGACGGGAAGCGTCTTGCCCTGCTCTGTAAGAACAAAATCGATGCGCCCCTCACGATGCGTAATCGAGCCGTCAACCACGTCCCCGCTCACGCGCATTCTTTGGTGCAGAGCCGGCCCCTGAAGCGCTCCCAATTCGCTGATCGTGTGGTAGTAAGTCTTGCTCTGGCTTGCGCCTACCCAGCCAAGCCAGCCCAAAGTGGCCAAGATTATGATTGCCCCGATAGAAAATTTAACGCGTGCAGTCATAGAAACCCCGTGAGGCCGTGCGTCTGTAACCGCGAAGTTTACCACATTTGAGCGGAAGCAGACAGACGAAGGCAAGGAAGTGGCTCAGTCTCCGGTATGGGCACTCTCGGGAGTTCATCAACACCTGCAAGGTGGCAATTCGTTCGTTCCGCTGACGTTGATTCGACCAGGCAATTTATGCGCGTGAGCCCTGGCATTCGGTTATTGCCAGCGGAGCGTGTTGGCAGCGAAGTCGAGTTCAACAAGCCTGGCGTTCAATGCGTCAATTCCCATGTAACCGTCAACATCGGTTGAGAGAGCGTCGGGCGCTTCAGGAAGAATTAGCACGCGCATTTGCGATTCCTGCAACCCGATGCGAACTCGGGAGAGCTTGGCCTGTTCGCCCAAGAACCGCCCGATATGTACCTGAGCGACGCGATCCGTGAATTTTAGCTGCCGCACGCGGTTTTGATACAAGAGAATCCCTTGAAGGGCGGTATCAACCATCAAGTAGACGATATGATCTTGGACGGGGAGCGCCACGGTGAAGGCCTGACTGGGCTGCGGCGAGGTGGAGAGATTCCCGGTTGGTTTGAGAGATTTGAGAGAGATGGTCATCGTGTCATAGTCGATGCGCATGCTCTGGAGCATGCGTAACACGTCGAGTCCAATGATGGCGTCTACGCCTGTGGCGTAGTCAGTGAACTCTTTGAGGTCGCCGACCATCAAGCGGACGTTTCGCGCGTCGAGCGGGCCAATTTGCAGTTCGGGCAAAACAGCCCATTCGATATTTGCAGAGCGGTCGTAGTTGAGAACCTTCCCTTTCTGGCGGCGCAAGGTGAGCTTGTCAGCGATCCTGGCATCCAAGATTGTTTGCGTTGCCCCAGTGTCCAAAATGAATTTAAGCGGAGCAAGGTTTCCGATGCGCCCCTCAACGAAAAGCAGGAAGCCGTTTCCCAGTTGGAACGGGATTGTCTCGTTGACGGTTGGCTGAACGGGAACATCGCTTTGCTGCGCTTGAAGCGCATGTGCCTGAAGTAACAGGAGGCCGAGAACGAACCAGCGAATCGCGTACTTCATGCCGCTCACTTCGTCCGCAGTAGCGGTGGCGCCAAGTTCGTTCAGACAAATCGGTACCTCAATTCACGGAAGGTCTCTTGGATGTATTGACTTCATCAAGAGGCAATGATTTGATAAATTAGGACTTAGCGAAACAACTCTCCTCGGAAGTGGCATGTTTCGGCGATTGCGTTTACGAGGTTTTCAGCATGCAAGGCAACGGCCGGGCTAGTGAGACGATTCGATTTGGCGTCTTCGAGGTAGATCCCCGCACGGGCGAACTGCGCAAGGCCGGTTCACGAATTCGCGTGCAGGATCAGCCGTTCAAGGTGCTGATCGCATTGCTTGAACGTCCGGGCGAAGTGGTCACGCGGGAGGAGTTGCAGCAGCGCATTTGGCCCACAGAATCCTTCGGGGACTTCGATCACGCCGTCAACGTGGCCATTGCAAAGCTCAGAACTGCGCTGGCGGATTCAGCGGAAAATCCGCGATACATCGAGACGCTGCCTCGCCGCGGTTACCGCTTTGTATTTCCGGTCACATTGACCGCCCAAGCAGAAGCCGCCAGAGCTGTGGCAGCAACTATCGAAACGACAGCGCCCGAGCCTGCGCACGCGACCAGCAGCCATACTTCCTTTTTTGCCGTGAAGGCACACCGATGGCAAGTAGGAGCTGTCGTCATTTCCGCATTGATTATTCTCGGTGCAGTGGTTCTCGGTATTCACTCCATCCTGCACCACCCTACTGCCAGGCCTTTTCAAAATTTCACCATTACGCAGATTACGGATTCAGGCAAAGCAGAGGAAGCGGCCATTTCTCCCGATGGCAGGTTCGTGCTGAGTGCGGTCAACGACAGCGGGCTTCAAAGCCTTTGGCTGCGCAATTTACCCACAGGTAGTGACACACAAATCGTCCCCCCATCAGCCACAGAATATCGAAGTCTCGCGTTTTCGCCCGATGGAAACCAAATCTACTTCCGACGCATGCTGGCACAGGGTGCATTCAGCCTTTACCGCATTCCCGTGTTGGGAGGTCCGCCACAAAAGATTGTTGAAGATATCGACACCAACATCACGTTTTCTCCCGATGGGCGTCAGATCGCTTACGCCCGGGGAAACGATCCAGAGATCGGCGAAATTCAACTGCTGACCACGACTTTGGACGGCAGCGATGCGAAGGTACTCCAGAGTGAGTCCATAACGAAGGTAGAGCCTACCTTTGTTGCGTGGGCTCCAATCGGCAACCAGATCGCCTATAACTCAGATGTGTCGGGTACTGGTGGCCGAATTGAAGTGTTCAATCTTGAAAACAGCAAGACCGACAGTCTCGCCGTTTTCGATGATAAGTTTATTAATTCGTTGAGTTGGTCGCCAGATGGGCGGGGGATTTTTGTCGGATACTCAAAAAACGGCCGGGATCAGATTGGACTCCTGTGGGGCCCACGAATGGAATTCCAGCCGATCACCCGCGATACCAACTCCTACCACTCCCTCAGTCTCTCCGCTGACGGAAGGAGCCTCGCCATCGTCCAGACGAAAGAAACCAAGAGTTTCTATATTCTCCCCGGTGCAGGCAGCCAGTCTTCAGAACCTCCGCCGCTTTCTCAGGCGAATCACTGCGACCAGTTCAACTGGGCCGCTGACGGTAACCTCCTCACCAACGGCGCGGGGCTATGGAAGATGAGGCCTGACGGCGGGAATGAATCCCAACTGCTTGCCGACGCGTTCGCCTACCCGGTGGCCTGCGGCAATGATTACATTGTCTTCGCTGGAACGTTTCAGGGCAGCACACAAATCGGGCGTGCCCGCGCGGACGGATCCGGTGTGATGGCATTGACCCACGGAGGGGGAACTGGGCCGCCGGTCTGCTCACCCGATCACAAGTGGGTCTACTATGATTGCGGAGATGAGATTTACCGAATCCCTCTGGACGGCACCGGCGAAGCCGAAGCAGTAACAACAAACGCGATGATCCCCAGTGGATCGTTTATTTATGTTTCCCCGCTGACCATTTCGCCCGACGGTGAGACGCTAGCATATTGGGTGAGGGACACAAACAACGTGACCGCGCCCACTCTTGCGCTGCTGAACCTGCGATTGCTAGCTCCGCCTCGGCTGCATAGGGTGAATCGTTACGCCCTGCTGGGACAGGAGCAGTTCACGCCCGATGGGAAGGACATAGCCTATGTAGTCCGCGAGAACGCAGTGGACAACATTTGGATTCAATCTCTCGATGGGCCCGCGGGCCATCGGATTACTAACTTTCGTTCTGAGCGAATTGAAGAGTTCCACTGGTCGCCGGACGGGAAAAAGCTAGGCGTCCTGCGCTCGAAATCGGAATCAGATGTGGTTGTGCTGCAAGAAGCGAAACCGTAGGACGCCACGAGCAAGATGTCAGGTCGCTCAGCGGCAGGAGCCGACCTCGAGCAGGTCGATTCTTCGCCTCGCCGAATCGGAATACGCCAAACCGCGAAAGAAAGCCGGCGTATTACGTTTGTCCCTCGTCGCGGAGGCGTTCCGTCTTAGGCTCCGAGCTTGCTCTTCAGGCAGAACATCAGCTCGGGAGCGAGTTCCGTTATGTTCATTCCCGCAGAAACCATGAACTTGCAGCTCAGAATCGGCTTGGGATGATCTTCATCGGGAAGCTGGCAGCTTACGCGACAATACTGGCACTCCTGATTCCAGCAGAAGCGCCCGTATGGAATCGTTTCCGGACTGATGAACTGAAAGCATCGCAGCAGAGAATTTCTCTCTGGCACGAGAAAACTCTTCCCCATCACCGTGATTTCGACTAAGCGCTCGTATGGACGAAAAATCTCCCCCGTCGCCGTGGCCCCGCCTTGATTCGGTGTCTCTTCCATGCGCGTCACAATACGTCAACAAAGCAGAGGCGGGCAACGGAATGCAAGTAGGGAAGTGTCCAACTCGCAAATGGGTGTTTTGCCGTATTCGCGTCGCTAAACGCGAGCGAGATTGCGGTATTCCACTTCCGAAGATGCCGGCAGCAGCACCCACAGCGTATAAATTCCGAGCGCAGTTCCAAGCGGAATTCTCCACAGCGACAAAACTCCGGCGATGATGGCAACAATGCGTCCCCAACCCTGCCGATCAAGCAAACCCCACGCCGCAAAAAACGCCAGCACCGCCTGAATGGCCAAGAGACCGGAAGCGAAGACTAATCCTCCCTGCACGAGTCGAGTGAACGGATCGCCAAGCGCGAAATGGTTTCCGACGACGCTGAGCACGCCGGGGACAACCATGCGCCCAACAAACCAGATCGACAACACGCTCAGGAGTCGAAGTACGCCGTCAACGATCCACAGCACACCGAGGATTCTCATGTGCGATTCGACTCGATTCGTTCGAACTGCATAGACCGGGACCGGCTGCACGGGAACTACCTGGTTCGCGATTCGTCCCGGCAACGCCCGCCCGCAATTGCTGCAAAAATGCGCCTCAGTTGTGGCTTCCTTGCCGCACTGGTCACAAAACATGGTCGCCTCCTGCCTGCGAATCGAAGCTCTATATTAATTATGATACGGTCAGAGGCACGAAAAAGTTGCGGGCCAGGATACCGAAGTGATCGAGTCAGCAGCGAATCAGAAAAACTGACCCATGCGGCGGAACTTCTGGTACCGGCGTTCGAGAAGTTCCTGTAGGGAAAGTTTCGAGACTCCCGCGAGCGCCCGCGTCAGCGCTTCATCAAGCAATTTCGCGGTCGCGTCATGATCCATGTGCGCGCCGCCTTCCGGCTCAGGGATAATTTCATCAACGAGCTGCAATTCGAGCAGATCTTTTGCTGTGATTTTCAGCGCCTCCGCAGCCAGCTCTGCCTTCGCTGAATCGCGCCAGATAATCGCCGCGCAGCCCTCGGGCGGGATCACAGAATAAACCGCATTTTCCAGCATCATCACGCGATCACCAATCGCAATCGCCAGCGCCCCTCCGGAACCACCCTCTCCGGTAATGGCGACCACGATTGGCGTTGGCAGCCGGGACATTTCCCGCAAGTTGCGCGCAATGGCTTCCGCCTGGCCGCGCTCCTCGGCGTCCAGTCCCGGATACGCAGCGGGCGTGTCGATAAAAACAAGGATGGGTCGGCTAAACTTCGCCGCCAGTTCCATCACGCGCAGCGCCTTGCGATAACCCTCGGGCTTTGCCTGCCCGAAATTTCTCGCGACGCGCTGTTTTGTATCGTGGCCCTTCTGATTTCCGATGACCATCACCGCCCGGCCATGGAATTTCGCCATGCCGCACACAATCGCAGGATCATCGGCGAACGCGCGGTCGCCGCGAATCTCGTTGAAGCTTTCGAATAGCCGCGGAATCAGATCCAGCGTGTAGGGGCGCTGCGCGTGACGTGCAAGCTGCAACCTCTGCCACGCGCTCATGTGCGAATAAAATTCGCGCTTCAGCTCGTTGACTTCCGTGCGCAGGCGCGCCAATTCCTTCGCCGCTTTCTGGTCCTTGGGGGCCAAGCGGACCAGCGCGTCGACATCCTGCTCGATTTCGTCCAGTTCGTGTTTGCGCTGTTTGGCAGCCAAGGCAGTTCCGTCCGTGAAACGCAACAAGACTCAGGCGCGAAGCATCGCTACTGCATCCACTCCGCAAATGGCCCGCACGCGATCCAGTAGTTCTGGTCCGGCTTCGACACGCTTCTCCGCTTCAAGCGTCGCCGTTAGCCCGTCCTGCGAAACCAGTTCGAATGCGACGCGGCAGCGCCCGGGACGCTCGGCAAAAAGCGCCTGCAACTGATCCATCGCATTCATGTTGATGGCCTTGAGGTCCACGCGCACGCGCATCACATCACTATTTTTTTCAGGCAGTTGCTCCAGCAGGCGTATGTCAGAAACCACAAAGCGCGTTCCGGCGTCTTCCACATTCACGCGCCCGCGAATCGCCAACGGAGTCGCCGCTTTCAGAATGCTCTCGTACTTCTGAAACGCCTCAGGAAACACCAGCACTTCGATTCCGCCCGTTTGATCCTGAATACGGCAAATCGCCCAGCGCGCGCCTCTGCGGGAACGCATCGGCCGTGTCTGCACAATGATGCCCGCGATGACCAGCTCTTCTCCGTTAGCCTTCTGCTCGATCGCGCCCAATTCGACCACTCCCAGATCGCGCAATCGCCCCGCGTACTTATCCAGCGGATGCCCGGAGACATAGAATCCGAGAACGGCATGTTCGCCGGCAAGCTGCTGATCTTCGCTCCAGTCTTCGACTTCCGGCAAAAGATTCTCGTCGTCCTCCACGGGCGCCGGACTTGCGCTGCCCAGGAAGAGCCCATGCTGGCCCACGGTGCGCTGGTGCTCCATTTTTTGCCCGTGGCCCAGTGCATCTTCGATCGCTGCCCAAAGTCGTGCCCGTGGAGCACCGAAGCAGTCCATCGCTCCGGCTTTCACCAGGCTCTCCAGGACGCGGCGGTTAAGGAATCGCGAATCAATAGCCGCACAGAAGGAATAAATGTTCGGAAATTTCCCGCGTGCGGCACGAGCTTCGCATATCGCCTTCGCGGTGTTTTCGCCGACATTCTTGATGGCCGCAAGTCCGAATCGAATGTCTTCGCCCACGGGCGTGAAATAAAGGCTGCTTTGATCCACGTCCGGCGGCAGAACGCTGATGCCCATTCCGCGCGCTTCGTGAATGTACTTCACCACTTTTTCTGTGTTGCCGGTTTCCGAAGTCAGCAGCGCGGCCACGAATTCCACCGGGTAATGTACTTTCAGGTATGCCGTCTGATACGCCAGCAGCGCGTAGGCGCAGGAATGCGATTTATTGAATCCGTAGCCGGCGAATTCCGCCATCAAATCGAAGATTTTCTCCGCTTTCTTCGCCGGAACTTTCCGCGTAGCGCAACCCGCCATGAATTTCTCCCGCTGCGCCGCCATCTCTTCGCGTTTTTTCTTGCCCATAGCGCGCCGCAAAATATCCGCCTCACCGAGCGAAAAGCCTGCGAGGCGATTGGCAATCTGCATCACTTGTTCCTGATAAAGAATCACGCCGTAAGTTTCCGAGAGAATCTCCTCAAGCTCCGGCAGATCGTAAACAACTTTTTTCTTGCCGTGCTTACGCGCGATGAAATCGTCGATCATTCCGCCCTGAATCGGCCCGGGCCGATAAAGCGCGTTCAGCGCTGTCAAATCCTCAAGGCGCGTCGGCTGATAGCGCCGCAGAATCTCACGCATACCATGCGATTCAAATTGGAAAATGCCGGAAACGTCGGCGCGTGCAAAAATCGCATACGTTGCGGCGTCGTCGAGTGGCAGTTCGGAAAGCTTGACCTCCACGCCGCGATTCTGCCGAATCAACGCAACGGCGTCATCGAGTACGGTAAGCGTGGTCAGCCCGAGAAAATCCATTTTGAGCAGGCCGATTCGCTCGAGCGCGTTCATGTCGTACTGCGTCGTGATTTCATCCCGCGAGGAACGGTACAGCGGCACGATTTCCGTCAGCGGTCGTGGAGAAATCACCACACCCGCCGCGTGCGTCGAAGCATGCCGCGCCAGGCCCTCGAGTCGCAGCGCCACTTCAATCAATTCGTTTACGCGCTCATCCGTCTTTCGCTGGGCGGCTAATGGCGAAGGATCCTTCAGTGCCTCGTCAAGCGTGATGTTGAGTTGATTCGGCACCAGCTTCGCCAGCCGGTCAACTTCTCCATAAGGCATGTCCAGCGCGCGGCCAACATCCTTTAGCGCGGCCTTCGCTGCCATCGTCCCAAACGTAATAATTTGCGCGACGTTCTCGCTGCCGTATTTCTGCCGTACATAATCAATCACTTCGCCGCGTCGCCGCATGCAAAAATCAATATCGATATCCGGCATCGAGATGCGTTCTGGATTCAAGAAGCGCTCGAAGAGCAAATCGTACTGCAGCGGATCCACGTCCGTAATCCTGAGCGCGTAACTCACCAGACTTCCAGCAGCCGACCCGCGGCCCGGGCCCACCGGAACTCCTTGTGCGCGTGCATAACGAATAAAATCCCAAACGATCAGGAAGTAGCCGGAGAAATTCATCTTCTTGATCATCTCGATTTCGTTGCTCAGGCGCTGCTCGTATTCGCTCACCGGATAGCGCAGTTGACCGGCTTTCGCCAATCGATCGAGCTGCGCCACGCGTTCCGCGAATCCCTCGCGCACTACGCGCTCAAAATACGAATCCGTAGTCGTTCCCTGCGGCACTTGAAATTCCGGAAACGGATTTTGCACGCGGTCAATCTTTACCTGACAACGTTCGGCAATCGCCATCGTCCGCGTCAGCGCATCCGGCAGTTCGCGAAATACTTGCGCCATTTCCTGCGCCGTTTTGAAATAAAACTGATCCGTCGCAAATTTCATCCGATTCGGCTCGCTCATTGTCTTGCCGGTCTGAATGCACAGCAGCACTTCCTGCGCATGAGCGTCCGAACGCGTCAAATAATGGCAGTCATTCGTCGCCACCAGCGGAATGCCTGTTTCCTTCGCCAGTTGCACAATTCCCTGGTTCACGCGTCCGTCAACTTCCAGCCCCTGATCCTGCACTTCCAAAAAAAAGTTCGGCTTCCCGAAAATTTCCTGCAATCGGTACGCGGACGCGCGCGCCTCGGTGTACCTTTCTTCCAGCACGTGCTCCGTAACCTCTCCGCGCAAACAGGCGGAAAGCGCAATCAAGCCGCGGCCGTGTTTGGCAAGCAACTCGTGGTCAATTCGCGGCTTGTAATAAAAGCCATCCAAAAATCCCGTAGAGACCAGCCGGATTAGGTTTCGATAGCCCTCATCGTTTTCGCAGAGCAGCACCAGATGATTCGACCGTTCCACGTCCGCGCCCTTGTTCTTATGACTGTCCGGAGCAACATAAACCTCGCAGCCGATGATCGGTTTCACACCGCACGTCGACGCCTGATGAAAGAAATTCGCAGCCGCAAAGAGGTTCCCGTGATCCGTTACGGCCACCGCCGGCATTTTTTGTCGTGCTGCTTCCGCCGTCAGCTCGCCAATTTCGCAGGCCCCGTCCAGAAGAGAGTAGTCGGTGTGCACATGCAGATGGACAAACTCTGGAGAACTCATTGTGCTGATATTCTAATCCGCCTTTTGATTTGATGCTAAGCGCGAAACGCCCACAGCCCACCCCGATCGTGCTAGCGCCGCGCCGACTTTTTCCGCCCCGCCGTCGTCTTCATTTTTCGCGCTGGCCGCGCATGCGCCTTCCCTGCTTTGCGTTCGCGCGGTTCGGATTTCTCCCGGGAGGCCTCGGCTTTGTGGCCTTGCTCTGCGGCTTCCCTGCCAGTTGCCTCGTGTTTCACGCTGCGTTCCCCGCTCGCCGCAGTCTTGCCGCGCCTTTTCTTTTTCTCTTCTTTGGGCTTCGGCTCTTCTTTAATGCCGGCAAACTGCCGCAGAAGCTTCGTCACTTCCGGCGCAGTCTTTCCCCGGCCCTTCAATTGTGCATCAAAGAGCTGTTCCAGCACTTTGTCGAATTTCGGTCCGCGCGGCATTCCCAGGCTTTCCAACTCCGCCACCGGTAGATTCAGCCGAATGGGACGCCACTTCTGCAGATAATTCCTGATCTTACCCGTCGCCTTCGGATTGCGATATTCCGCGCTCATAAACACGAGAAGTTCCGTTGGCGTCGTGGAAATCACATCGTATGCCTGCCGCGCGGTTTTCGTTTTGCCTCCACGAAGCGTTTGCAGAAGCTTCTTGGCCTCGTTCGGCAGCGTAACGATCTTGTTAATTTCCACCGCAGGAATTTCCAGGCTCTTCAGCGCTGCCGCCATTCTCGGCTCAAGTCTCCGGAAGATGTAAAACACCGTGGCTGTCTTGTACCGTCCGCGAATTCCCGCCGCCGTGAAGGCCTCCTTCGCTTTCGCGAGCCGCGTCAAACCGTCATAATCGGGCCGTCGCCGTTGCAGCTTGGGATGGATAATCTCAAGCATCTTGTGCGACTCCCACATTTTCAGAATTGCCGCTGCGGCCTCTTCGCGGCCTATATCCAGCGCTTCTCTTCCGGCTGGCTTCTTTTCAATCGTTTCGGCAAGCCCGCGCTCGATAGCCAGGTCGAACCATTCCTGCGTCCTCTGCTCCATCTTGAATCCCATTCGCGCGCAGTAACGCAGAGCTCGCAGCAGCCGGACCGGCTGATTGGTGAACGCGTGAATCGACAGCACGCGAACTTCTCGGCGCTCGAGGTCCGCCAGGCCATTCGTGGGGTCCAGCAACAGTCCGCGCGAATTGGGATTCAGCGAAATCGCCACCGCGTTAATCGAAAAATCGCGCCGCCGTAGGTCTTCCATCACCGTCGACCAGCGCAGCTCCACCTTCGCGCCCGGACGCGCATAGAACTCGTCGCGCGCCCCGGAAATGGAGCCATCCACTTCGCCGGCAAATATCAATTCGTAATGCCGCAGGCGCTCATCTTCCAGCACCACGCGAGCGCCCCCCTTTTCCAGCTCTCGAACCATGCGTTGCGGATTGCCTTCAATCGTGAAATCCAGATCGCGCAGCGGCATTCCTGAAATCAGGTCGCGAACCGCACCGCCCGTGAGATAAACATTCGATTCCTGCGCCCGCGCCAGCTCTTGAACACGAAGCAGCACAGCACGCTGCTCGGGTGAGAGCCGGCTCTCCAACAGGTACATGTAATCAGGCATGGATAATTCCGCCTCCGGCAAATATCAACTACATTCCAGGCCATGTTCCCGAAAATCTTTCCCTACGCCCTGGGATGATGCTGTTTGTAAACTTCCTTCAGCCGGTCCTTCACCACGTGCGTATAAATCTGTGTCGTCGCAATGTCGGCGTGACCCAGCATTATCTGCACTGAACGTAAATCCGCGCCACGCTCCAGCAAATGAGTCGCAAAGCTGTGACGCAGCATGTGCGGTTTCAGTTTCAGACGCAGCCCAGCCTGTACTCCGTAGAGTCGCAGCGTTTTCCAAAAGCCAATCCTTCCCATTCGCCTCCCAAAACGATTCAGGAACAGGTAGGGAGAACCAACTTCGCCGGCAAGCTCTCTTCGCGGACCGTTCAAGTATTGCCTGATTACGGCGATCGCCGTTCTTCCCATGGGCACCAGGCGTTCCTTATTTCCCTTCCCGATGCAGCGCAGGCAGCCCGCGTCGAGCTGCAGGTCGGTGAGGCGCAGATTCACTAGCTCTGACACGCGCAGCCCCGAAGAGTACAGCAGCTCAATCATGGCGCGGTCGCGCATCCCCTTCGCCGTGGTGACATCCGGCTGCGCCAGCAATCGGTTCACTTCCTCCACGCTTAAATGTGCTGGCAGGCGCATGCGGAACTTCGGCGCCTCGACATATGCGGCGGGATTTTCTTCGATGTAGCCTTCAACCTGACAAAACCGAAGGAAATTCCGGATCGTTACCAGGTTCCGCGCCACCGACCGGCTATCCAAGCCGGCATGATAGAGCGACGTCAGAAACGCAACCAGATCATCGCGCGTGATCGAAGTGAGTTCGCGTCCCTGTTGCTTTGCGTAGCGCTCGAACTTTCGTAAATCCCGGCCATAGGCCGCCATGGTGTTCGGTGAGAGGCCTTTCTCCACGCGCAGGTAATTCAGGAGCGCCCCGATAACCCCTTCCACGTCCGCCCCTTTAGGTTAATCGCTCACATGCCGAGCTCGCGTGATATACGCTTAGCGGCATAAGATGTCTCTTTTGTTGAGGATATTCGGCCTCCGGACTTCTGTCATTGAACCGTTGGAATCCTGCATCTCGGCTGAAAAAGGTGCTCAGGGGAACAACGAAAGCAGATCTAGCAATCTGCCCCTCTTCAGTCACTCCAGCGGTTCTCCGTTCCTAACCCTTTGTAAAACAATAACTTGACAAAATCTCGAAGGTGACAATAACATACGCTGCATCCTTTCGCAACTGCTTTCCCATAGTCGAGGCGCCCGGCCGGTGAAAAAGCCCGCAGCAGCAACCACTCACAAGAAGGCCCACATTGTTCTCCTCGATAAGACCCTCTTGCAGTGCTATTTGAACCCCGGGCTGATTGGCAACTGGGCTGACCTTGAGTTCCTCACACGCGACGGCGAATATCAGACCCTCCCTCTCGCGAAGATCAAGCGCATTCATTTCGTCCGGGAGTTCAACGCTCACCCCGAAGGTGAGCGGAAGGCATTCCTCAGTCGCCCTAAACTCGATGGGCTATGGGTTCGTTGTCAGTTCCGCGACGGCGACGCCATAGAGGGCATTATCCCGAATGACCTTGTTATGCTCCAAAACGGCGTGCGCCTCACCCCTCCCGACCTTCACGGAAATACCCTCTGGATCTTCATTCCGCGCACCGCGCTTGCAGAAATGAAAGTCCTCGGCGTCGTCGGCATTGCCCGTCGCCAGGCCGCCGCGACCACTCAGCCCAAGCTCTTCGAAGAGTGAATCTGCTCTAAACTACCGGCGCTTCCTGTGCTTCCACACGCATTGCGCCTTGCTTTTGTTGTACATTTTCTCCGACTGTTTGTTGAATCGGAGGAGCAGATGAAGCTCAGAGAAATCGCGGCGCGACCGGCGCTAACCGCAGCAAACCAGGAATGGGCTTTGGATTTCGTGCATGATGCGCAGGAGAGCGGGCGGAAGTTCCGGGCGCTAAGCGTGGTTGATCGGGGTATCCGAAAAACCGGAGACTAACTTGCTCCACGCCACCTACCTGAGTATGAGATCATTGCGATGGACGTTGAGTAAATGATATGCGGCAGTGGCTTCGACAAGACTCAAGAAAACAAATCTCCGGGCAAGTCGCTGCGGCGGTTATCACCGAACGCCCCGTCGAAGAGATTATCGCGCTGGTAGGCCATGATCATCACACCTCGACGCGTGAACTGGCCAGAGTGCTCGATCACTATGGGTTTCTGTGCCCGCGCCGTTGCGTTCCCACAAGAAAATGCGAAAGACCTGCCGAAACTAGCGATAGCACAGGTGCATTCTCCGCACTCATCTCGCTGCCATTGGGTTGCCGTCGAAAACGGGCGAGTTTTCGACGGTAGGGGGGGATGCGTATGGAGTAGTTGACCGGCCTGAAGGTTTCCGGATTACTTCGTATCTTCCGATTGACGAGTAACTCAAACGCAGACTTCAGATTGGGACCAAGGTCAGCAGACGTGAGAGGAGGATGAAACTTCACAGCTTCTAATGAATCAGCCACCCGGCACTGTCACAGTCGAACGTAGAATTTAACTACAGATTGCGTTAGGAGATAAACATGAATATTCGGCGCATAGTTTTGGATGTGGATAAGGCGATTGCTCGCCCCAGCATGGTCGAAATCGCACAAGCTATTGAAACAATTCACGGTGTTGCTGGTTTCAACATAACTGTATTGGAGATCGATGTTGAAACCATCGGCACCGAAATTACTGTGGAAGGCGAAAATCTCAATTATGACGATCTTTGTAAGGCAATCGAGTCCACCGGTGCAGTAGTCCACAGCATTGACCAACTTGCGGGAGGAAGCAGGATGGTTGAGTGGATACCAAGGAAGCGGTGAAGACTATGCGTTGGCTCTCGAAAGACGGCATGTTGATGCCCGTTGTTTTGGGGCTATCGGATGGGATTTTGACGGCCCTTACCCTCTCCGGAGGAACATTGGTGAAAGCGGATCAGAGTCTCACTTCCGCCTTGGCATCTCGAATTGCGTTCGCATCACTCGTATCGGGAGCCTTCTTATTTTTCGTCTCGACCTACTCACGACTCCGCGGCGAGTTAATCCATGCGGAAACTCAGCTCAACCTCAGCTCACACGGCCGATTTGCGGCTAGCCAGCTCGGCCGTGCAGTTCTCCAAGAGGCCATCGGCACGACAGTAGTATCCAGTGCTTCTAGTTTCCTCGGCGCGCTTATTCCACTGCTGACGGGTGCGTGGCTCCAGCAATTCAGGTGGGCCGCCATATTGGCAGCACTCGTTTCGCTCAGCATTCTGGCGTTAGTGTTGGCCCACAGCGTCCACGGCAGATATTGGCTGTGGTGTGTTGCATTGGTTTCTGGTGGGATTTTGGTCTTGCTGATTGGGATCAAACTCCAAATTGTATAGAACACAAGCGGTCACAGCGGCGGCCGTCGCGCACCTATTCGTCCGCTGTTTCGACGAGTGGCCCCAAAAAGGGTAACCAACGCTTTGGCCTCTCCGATCTGGTTAAACGTCACAGCGCATAACAACAGCTCTCATTGAACTGGGGGCGCTCTTGGGGGTGCCCCGCGCTCGGTTTGTGAGAGTGGGTTTTTCCCTTATGCCCAAGCGTCAAACGGATTTGTCGAGTCGGCCATCCGCGCTTTGTCACCTTCAGTTCTTTTCCCCTCCGTGCTAGCCACGAGCCGAGCCTCTTCACCCGGATTCTCCACGAGGTGCACGAGAAATTCGGCGTTAGGATCGTCCGATACATCCTAATGCCAGCAAGTTCATCTCGCAGGCATAGCACTGAGCTTTTGTTGTACATTTCTCCCGTTGTTTGTTGACTCGGAGGATCAGATGAAGCTCAAAGAAATCGCGGCGCGACTGGAATGCAAAATCGAAGGCGACCCTGACTTGGAAATCACTGGAGTCGCCGGCATCGAAGATGCTCAGCTCGGCCAGTTGACTTTTCTTTCCAACCGGCGCTACCGGCTCGAAGTCGCGAAGACCCGTGCCTCCGCTATCATCGTCGGATTAAACGAAGAAGACATTCCACTTCCCCTGCTGCGCGCCGAAGATCCCTACCTCGCCTTCGCCCATGCCATCGAACTGTTTTATCGCGCTCCGCGATACGATGCGGGCATTCACCCGGCCGCAGTTGTTTCCAAATCAGCCAGAATCCCTGCCGACGCTCACGTTGGCCCGTTCTGCTTTATCGATGATGATGTAGTCATCGGCAACCACGCCGTTCTGCACAGCTTCGTCAGCATCTATCGCGACGCACGCATCGGAGACGACTTCTTCGCGCACAGCCACTCCGTCGTGCGCGAAAATTGCCAAATTGGCGATCGAGTAATCCTACAGAACGGCGCCGTCGTCGGGGCAGACGGCTTCGGTTTTGCGCGCGAGAAAAACGGCCGCTGGCGCAAAATGCAGCAGATGGGTCCGGCCATCATCGAAGATGACGTGGAAATCCAGGCCAATAGCGCCGTTGATCGCGCCACGGTAGGCGAAACGCGCATCGGCCGCGGCGCAAAAATCGACAATCTCGTGCAAGTCGGCCACGCCTGCAAAGTGGGGGAAGATACGCTCCTGTGCGGTCAAGTCGGCCTGGCAGGATCTTCCGTCATCGGCAATCGCTGCATCATGGCCGGTCAATCCGCTGCTGCGGGACACCTTCACATCGGCGACGGCACCGTGCTGACCGCGCAGAGTGCCGTCTCGCATGATGTGCCTGAGGGCGCCGTTTATTCCGGCTCGCCAGCATTCGAAAACAAGCAGTGGCTTCGCGCCACGGGTGTTTTTCATCGTTTGCCTGACCTGCAACGCGAACTACGCGCCCTTGAAAAGGAAGTCGTCCGTCTCCGCGCCGAAATCGATAAACGTTAGCTGCCGCCTGTTTGGGCTGCATTTCGCTGCTGCAACCCCGCTGCGACGGCGGCGCGCACGCGTTCGAGCAGTTCCTCTCGTTCATCAACCTCGTACCCTTTGCTTTCGATCGGCGCGCCGAAGCGTAGCAGAATCTCTCCCGGCGCAATCGCCAGCCGGCCTTTCGGCATGCGCTCACCGCTTCCAAGAATCGACACCGGCACGACCGGCATCCCCGCCTGAATCGCCATCACAAATGTGCCCTTCTTGAATGCCTTGAGGCTCCCATCACGGCTCCGATGACCCTCGGGAAACACGAAAAACGAAATGCCCTCGGCGAGAATCCCAACCGCATGATCAATGCTCGCAATGGCCTCTTCTCTGTTTTCGCGGTCCACAGGGACAATCTTTCCGAGCCGCAGCGCCGTCCCAACGATCGGATATTTGAAAATCTCTTTTTTCGCCAGATAAGAAATGCGCCGCGGAACGCCGATCAGCGCCGCCGGAGGATCCAAATTGCTGACGTGATTCGCCGCAAATATGCAAACCCCCGACGGAATGTTCTCAATACCTTCCGTGCGCACACGCACTCCGGCAATCCGCATCGACGCGCCAATTCCCCATCGTCCCCAGCGGTATAGAACGTCACTCGTGCCGCTCAGCAGCGAATATCCGATGATGGGCAGCCCCACAACGATAATGTAAAGCCCAAGAAACGCGGCGCCGAGGAATGTGCGGATCATGGCAAAGAGGAGAGCGAAATGTGATTTTCTAATCGCAACAAAATTATTAGAAAGCGTGCCAAGTTGTTGATAACAAAGCGCCGAGTCACGCTCTAATCGCAATAAAATGCCGTTTTTTAAAGAGTCTTAATCCGTCGTTCCGTGCAACATGCCTTCACGGATGCGTTTTTGCCTGTCGCTCGCGTTCGCAATCTCCGATACCGAATAGACTTGGATGGCGCGCTTGCCCAGCGCAAATGACAGGTCGCGCGTGCTTCCGTCTCTGCGGATGCGCATTGTAACTGCCGTTCCCGGCGCAGATTGAAACAAAGACCGCATCACCTGCCCTCCAAATGGCTGGCCATTGAACTGCAAAATTGCGTCGCCGGACTGCAAGCCCGCCTTTTCTGCCCCACTTCCGGGCACAACTGACTCGACGCTAAAGCTCCCGTTTGCCGCCCGCGAAGCCACAAATCCAAGGTCTGCTACATCGCGCTCCTCCGGATTCGCTTGCAAACCGGCGACGCGCAGGAAATCGTTATAAGGAATCTCCGCCGTGCCTGCGACGTACTTCGCAAAAAAATCCTCGAAGCTTCGCCCCGAAACGCGCACGACTTCCCGCTCCACGCCCGCGCTGTCATCATAAAATTTCCCACGATGCGCATAGTCCTGATCCATCGCGCGCATCACATCATCCAGCGATTTGCGGTTACTCGTCGCGTCGCGAATTGCCAAATCGAGCATCACTCCGAGTATCTGTCCCTTGTTGTAATACGAAATGCTGATCTGCGGCTGATTGTAGTAGTCGTATTTGTCGAGCCATGTGTCGAGGCTCGATTCTTCCGCGCTTTGCCACAAATGCGCGGGCCGCGCCTCCAGCGCGGTAAACTGCTGCCCAAGATCCTGATAGAACCGCTCTCGGTCCCACAGGCCTGTCCGCACCATCGCGAAGCTCGCGTACGTGCTGGTCACGCCCTCGGCGAACCACAGCGCGCGCGTCCACATTTCTTTCGTATAATCCACCGGCTGCAGAGTTTGCGGACGGATACGCTTTACATTCCACAGATGAAAGAATTCATGCGCGGCCACGGCGGGAGCCGCGTCTCCGGACGGCACCGCGATCGCTGTGCAATTCGAGTGCTCCATGCCTCCGCCGCCCGCTTCTGCATACGGCCCGAAATGGAAAAAGAACGTATATTCGCGGAATGGCGTATCGCGCATCATTCCAGTTTCGTAAGTCACAATCTTCTCAAGCGCGTCGCTCAACTCCGTCTGGCTCCAATTCATCCCATCCACGACGACGCGAAAATGCGCGTTCGTAGCAGGCAACGAAAATTCCTGAAACGTCCCGATTTCCGCCGGCGCATCGACCAGCGCGTCATAACTCCCGGCCACGAAGCTGTGCTCTGCAGCGCCTGCCGGTAATTCCTCGGCAATCCGCCAATTCGCAGACAAATCCTCATACGCAACTTCGGATTTTTCAGCGCGCCGTGTCGGGATGTAAAAAAGCACCTCCGCCAAATTCAAAAAGGCATGGTGCTCGTTGAGCTGCGAATCAAACGGGCCGGGGTCATTCCAGAAATCGTCGTAACTGACTGTTACGTAAGGGAGACTCCCGGCTATGCTAGAAGGATCCGTGATTTTCCACGTTTGCTTATCGAGTTTTTCGACGTGCAGCGGCGAAGCCGGAGCAGCGCAGGGACCGCCGAATGTGCAGGAGCTGCCAAATGCCCGCACGTCGGAAACACGATAAGCAAAATCGCGAATGTCATATGTTGCATTCCATGCTGGCATGGCCACAACCAGTTCCCGGCCAGCCTCCGGCACCTGCATTGTGACGTGAAAAATGTGCTTCGCGGGATGCGCCAGCGAAATCGTATAGCGAATCGTCGCGCTCGCCGTCTTCACGCTCGTCAGCGCCGCCACCACAAGAGCGAATCGAGCGACCGCCGTTTGCCAACGCTTGAGGTTCATTTTCTGTACGCCGCCTCTCGCTTCTCCAAAATCTCCAGCAACCTGCGCGAAAGCCCATCGAAACTGCCGTTTGACATTGCGAGCACAACATCTCCCGCTTGGACTTCGCCCGAAAGATATTCTGCAATTTCAGCGGCGGATTCAAATGCTTGCGCTTTCGTCCCCCGCTCCCGGATCGCCACGGCGACGTGCTTCGGATCGAGCCGCTCCTCATCCGATAAAAGCTGCGGCCGATTCAGGGGACCCAGCAAGCTCCCGTCAGCAAGCGCAAGAGCGTTCGCCAGATCATCCGCAAAAAGCTTTCGTCGCATCGTGTTCGATCGCGGCTCGAACGCAACCCATAGCCGTCGCCCCGGCCAGCGCGAACGCGCCGCTTCAATTGTCACGCGAATCGCCGTCGGATGATGCGCGAAGTCTTCCACCACGAGGACTCCACCTGCTTCGCCCTTGATTTCCATGCGCTTTCGCACGCTCTGGAATTGCGCAAGCGCGTTTTCAATCGCAGCGCGTTCGATGCCGCGCCCCAATGCAAGCGCTACGCACGCGAGCGCGTTCAGCACATTATGCTTGCCTGCGAGCGGCATACGAATCCTCGCCGCTTCTCTGCCCCGCTGCATCACACGAAAATGCATCATCCCCTCGCGCCATTCCATGTCGCCTGCGGACCAGTCCATTTCCGGCGTCAAGCCATACGTCTCTATAGGACAAAAGGCCTTCTCCGCGCAGCGCGCCAGGTTTTCCGCTTCGCCCCAGAGAAATATCTTGCCGCGCCGAGGAACAAGATTCACAAGCCGCCGGAACTGCAATTCAATTGCGGCCAAGTCCGCGTAAATATCCGCGTGGTCAAATTCCAGTGAAGTCAGGATCAACTCCTCGGGGTGGTAGTGCAAAAATTTCGGCTGCTTGTCAAAATATGCCGAATCGTATTCATCGCCTTCAATGATGAATTCTTCTCCTCCGCCAAGCCGGTAGCTGCGCTCGCCGAAATTCGGCACCACGCCGCCAACCAGAAAATCGGGCCGCCGTCCGGCCACATGAAAAATCCATGCCAGCATCGCCGTCGTCGTGGTTTTGCCGTGCGTTCCGGCGATTACAATCGACGCGCGACCGGGAAGAAATAATTCCTCGATTGTCTGCGGCATCGACCAGTAAGGAATCCTCGCGTCCAGCAGCGCTTCCAATTCCAAATTGCCGCGCGAAATCGCATTTCCCACCACAACAAGATCCGGCGTGGGATTCAAATTCTCCGGACGGAAACCTTCCTTCCATGGAATTCCGAGCGACGAAAGCAGTGTCGAAGCCGGCGGATACA
>JASHRN010000093.1 GCA_030037335.1 Candidatus Acidiferrales bacterium
ATCGCAAACACGCAAATCGCTCAGCGATGGTCGAAGTGCTGCGGCGAAAAAATATTCCGTTCGTGATTCGCGGTCTCTCGGTGCTGTCGAGCACATTAGTGCGCGATTTGATCGCCTATTTGCGGCTGATCGCCGTGCCTTCAGACAACGTGGCCTGCGCGCGTGTGGTTGCGGCTCCGTACTGGCGTTTTGAGCCGCGCGATCTGGTGCGGCTGGCGGAGCGCGCAAAGAAAAACCAATCGCTGATGAATGCGCTCGATCATCCGCAGCAGGAATTCGCGTTTGCCTCGCAGGCGAAAGTCGAGGAGCTGCTCGGTTTTCTCAGGCGATTGCGGCAACTGGCATCGCGCGCGCCGGCTCGGACAGTTTTCGATTCTCTTATCGCCGAATTGGGCCTCTCGCCGCTTCCTTCGGATGCGGACCGCCTGCACCTCGAACGCTTCGCTGAGTTCCTCGCGGAATGGGACGCGAAGAGCGAGGAAAAATCGCTCGCGGCGTTTATCGAGTATTTCGATTTTTTCCTGCAGGCCAACGGGCAAATCGAACAGAAGGAAGAAAGCGCGGACGACGCCGTGCAGTTGATGACTGTGCACACGGCGAAGGGAATGGAATTCGATCACGTGTTCGTGCTGGCCGTTTCGGAGGGCGATTTTCCGGCGAGGCCGCAAACGCCCGTTCTGGAATTTCCTGCCGCGCTGATGAAAGAGGAGCAGCCGCGCGGCGAATTTCGCATTCAAGAAGAGCGGCGGCTTTTTTACGTGGCGCTGACGCGCGCGCGCCGGCTGCTTACGATTTCGACGGTGATCAACAAGCGCAAGAAGCCTTCGCCATTCCTGGAAGACATTCTGAGCGATCCGCGTTTGAAGAAAGCACACGCTAAGCAGTTCGCGCCGAAAGTTCAATTGCCCAAGGAGGAGGA
Source organism: Candidatus Acidiferrales bacterium (assembly GCA_030037335.1). Classification (GTDB taxonomy): domain Bacteria; phylum Acidobacteriota; class Terriglobia; order Acidiferrales; family UBA7541; genus DAHUXN01. Next base: position 920 of record JASHRN010000093.1, read on the forward strand.
AACGGTAGGATCACTGCCAGCAAAGCCGCTTTTGCCGCAGCTTTTTCCGGCAATTCCTGCGGACTCGCGCGCTTATTCGCGAATCGCGCTTTGGGCCAAAGCGTACCATCCGCCGAGCGCCGAGCCGCTGCAGTTGAGCGCCTCGGCCATCGAAACGTACCGGACGTGTCCCATGAAATATCTGCTGCAGCAGGTCTGGGGAATTCGCGGCGAACCGCAAGCGGCGATGACGTTTGGCAACGTGATGCATTTGACCATCCGCGAATTCGTGCGCGAAATTCGCAAAGGCCGAAAAGCCCCTTTTGAGGAAGTCCTCTCAATTTTCGAGCGCGAATGGCACGCGGCGGGCTTTCAGGACGACTATCAGGAAGAAGAATATCGTAAGGCAGGAATTGAACAGTTGCAGGCGTTCTGCGAGAGCTACATGGCCGCGCCCGCTGACGTGCTGCATCAGGAAAAATCCTTCGAGCTTCCGCTCGATCCGAACGTGGTTGTGTTTGGCCGCATGGACCAGATCAATCGCATCGGCCCGAAGAAAATCGAAATCATCGACTATAAAACCGGAAACCCGAAACGCGAGAAGCAGGCGAAGGACAGTTTGCAGTTGAGCCTCTATGCCCTGGCGGCGCAGGAAGTCTTCGAACTCGAAGCCGAGCGATTAATTTTCTACAATCTGGCAACGAATGAAGCGGTGACCGCAACACGCGACGCAAAGGCCCTCAACAAAGCGAAAACTATCGTTGCCGAAGTCGCCGACGAAATTCGCGCCGGCGAATTTCCCGCGCGGCCGAGCTTCAGTTGCCGGTATTGCGATTACGAGCCGATTTGCCCCGCGCACGAACAGCTCATCTCGATTTCAAAGGCGTGATACTCGCAGCGAAACGCCGGTTAAACAAAAAGGGCGGCGTTGCCGCCGCCCCGAATTGGTTTTTCTTTTTCGAATCGCCGGAATTTCTCCCGGCTATCGCGCGCATTCAACTGCTTTGAAGCTTTCTCTCTGCGAACCAGCCGCGAAAACCGCACGCGCATCCGGCTCACTCCATCTTTTTTACGTTTCGCGATGCGCAAAGTCAAGAAAAAATCTTGGCGAGCGGCGAGTTGGTCAGCGCGAGAACGCGGCGCAATATCCGCGGCGTGCCGTGACGGAAAGCCCGGGACGCTCTACGCGCACTTCAAGCGAATGGCAATTCCCTTTTCCGACGGTTCTCGTCGGCTCGAATCCCAGCGTGTACTGATTGCGCGCCTCCTCGACGAGTTTTGAGTACAGCGCTTCCATTTGACTTGCACTGCGGGCTGCAATCACATCGCCGCCCGTCGGATTCGCGTAGGACGCGAGCCGGCCTTTGCCGCGCAACATGAGATCGTCCGCGATGGACGACACCGAAACCGCGTACACGGTGACATTGTTGGAGAAAAGAAGCCGCAGCGTATTGTTGTAGCTCCACTGATTGTGGCGGTCGTTCGTGCCGTCGGAAACGATGATGATGATCTTCCGCCGGTCGCGCCCGCGCGTGCGCAGCATTTCAGTCGCATAGTGCACCGCGTCATCGAGATGCTTGGTCACGCCATTCGTGCTGGTACCCATGACAGGAATATCGGCCGCGCCTCCGAGGGTGTGGCCATTAATCATCGGCGGAGACATCATCGTCGCGGAAGGCGAGCCGGGAACGCGCGAGTCGAGCGCATCCTTGGGATTGGTGCGAATCTCCTTCAGTTTCGCGAACAGAGCGTCGTTGTTCGAAGTGAAATCGAGAACCGTCTTCGGATATTCATCGAAGCGCACGAGCGCGACTTCGTCATCCGCTGAAAATCCGGCGGCGATGCTATCGAGGCTTTTCAGAACTGTCTGCGATTCAGAGGTGGGAAGATCGTCGTCGAGGAGCATCACGGCGGAAACAGGAAACGCCTGGTCCCAGAAATTCCTGATCTGCTGCTCTTTGTCGTCCTGAAAAATGCGGAAATCACTTTGCTGCAGGTCCGGGACGAGATCGCCCTCCGCATCTTTTACGGTGACAGGAACCATAACGATATTCGTTGTAATGCGCATCGTAGGCGGCTTTTGTGCTTGCGCCTGCTTTGCGGGTGCTGGAGAAGCGGGCTTTGCAGGCTGAGGCGGGTTTTGGGCAAACGCGCACGCGGAAAATATCGACAGCGCGCATACCGCAAGCATTTTCGTCATTTTCTCCGGGCCCGCTGACCTTTCGGCTGAATCTGTGAGACTCTTATGCTCGACGCCCCAAGCAGGACGCATCCGTTCGGGCGCTAACCGCATCGTAGTATCGGCCATGACAAAGACAAAGCGCAACAATTTTAGCTGGGCGCTCCGAATGCTGGGAGCGCTGGCGGTCTGGCTGACGATTGTTGCCTTTGGTCCTCAATTTAGGATGCCGCGATTCGCGGCGGCGCTGTCCGTCCATGCCTTTCAGATTCCCGTACAGATTCCCGCGAAGCCAGAACAGAAGC
>JASHRN010000094.1 GCA_030037335.1 Candidatus Acidiferrales bacterium
GCGATGGCGCCGAGAGCTTCGGCGCAGCAGTTGACGCGACTCACGGGTACCGTCTTGGATATGGAGGGTAAGCCATATGAAGGCGTGGTGGTGACAATCACCAACAAAGATAAGGGTACGCAGTACACCGTGACGACGGATGCGAACGGGAAATACGTCCAGAATGGATTGCCGGACGGAACATATACGGTGAATTTCAAGAAAGACAACATTAACTACTCCGATCAGATTCAAACCAATGGTGGCACCACCGACACGGGTGTGGTTTTGAATGAGAACTTTCAAGCGATCGCCAAGAAGATGGGAATCGATGTGGAGGCGATCAAGAAGCAGCAGGCGGCGCAAGCCCAATTCAAGCAGATGAAAGTACATTTTGATGCTGGCGTGAAAGCGATGCAAAGCGCAGACGCGACCAAACAACAGTTGCGCGCGGCTTCTGATGCGCAAAGGGCTACGCTGCAAGCGAGCCTGAACACCGATTATCAGACAGCGGTGACGGAGTTCGAGCAGGCCAAGCAGGGTGCTCCGGAGAAGGATCCCAATTTGCCGACGATTTTGGGAAATTTAGGCGCCGCGTATGAAGGCGCGGGAAAGTTCGATCAGGCAGTAGATGCGACACAGCAGGCGATTGCGATTAAGCCAACTTCAGGATTATACATGCAACTCGGAACCGATCTGGCGCACGCGGGCAAAATTCCAGACGCGACGGCCGCATGCGACAAAGCCGCGACCCTAGATCCTACAAACAAGGCCGCCGGAGTCGGCTGCTATCAAAACATCGGGATTGTGCTCACGAATGAAGGAAAAATGAGCGATGCGGTAGTTCCATTGCAGAAGGCGACGCAATTGGATCCGAACGACGCAGAAGGGTGGTACATGCTGGGCAATGCGCTGGTGGCGGGAATTGATACCAAGACCGAAGGCGGGAAACAAGTCTACGTGGTGCCGCCCGGAACTGAAGAAGCCTACAAAAAGTACCTCGAACTGCAACCGAACGGGCCGCACGCGGCGGAAGTGAAGGAGTCGCTGAACACCGTCATGGAAATGAATGGGGAGAAAGCTACCACCACGGTCAGGAATAAGAAGCCCGGAGGGATTTAGGGCAGTTTCTTAAGCGATGTTTTTCATCTGAACGCTGCACTTTTTTGCGGGTTCGCAAAACACATCCAAAAATTTATTCACATCCTGTCGCTCGACCGCGAGACGCGGGAGTGTTATGCTGCTGCGCAAATCGGACACGTTCGATAGGGGGAGAAAGTGTCAGAGGCGGCAGCTACGTACTTGGGAGAGCAGCGCCGGCGAAGCACACGTGTCGACCAGACTTCCGCGGTCATTATTCGTGGAGTTGACTTGCTGGGCCAGCCATTTGAAGAGCGAGCCGCGGCGCAGAATCTGAGCTTCCACGGATGCCGTTACGCTTCCAAACACCATCTTCCGAAGAATACATGGATCACACTGGAAGTGCCCTCAAGCGGCTCGCGTGAAGAAGCGGCTTGTGTGCGGGCGCGTGTAGCGTGGATTCAGCGGCCGCGGACGCTCAGGGATCTGTTCCAGGTCGGCGTGGAGTTGGAGCGCGGTAGGAACATTTGGGGAATCACACTTCCACCGGCTGATTGGGGCAGCGGTGGCGCTGTGTCGACGATGAGCGCGCATCGCGAGCCGGCCGTGCAGCAGGCGAGTGCAGGAAGGGCGCACGAAGAGGCTCCGCTCGAGGTCTACCTGCAAATGGCATTTGCCCATGCGAATCGGGATTTTGCAGGAGCCATAGAGGAGCGCCAAGAGATTTTGAATGTGGACAATGTGTTGCTGGAGCAGTTGAGGCAAGAATTTCTTGCCGGATCTAAGAAAACGATTGAGGAAGCTCGTGCGGCAGCGGATGAAGCGGCCAATAAAGCCACGAGCAAAATACGCATCGCCCTGGAGAGCGAACAGAGAGCAACCGCTGAAGCAGTGCACCAAAAATGGATCGAAGAACTGGAGCACGGGAAAGTGGTCGCAGAGGAAGAGATAGCGTCCGTGCTTAGGCAGGATGTTTCGGCGCAGCTTGCGAACTTCGAAGAACGGATGCGCAGTACGCTGATGCGCGAGTGGACGGAAAAACTAAGTCACGCACAACTGGAGCGACCGCGATGGGAAGCGGAAATACAGGAACTGCGCGACGAAATGCGCGCCAGCGCAGAAGCAAGCGAGAAGCGAAGCGAAGACCGATTGGCGGAGAAACTGAGAGAAATCCGGCGGGAATGGGAATCGTCCGGAATCGTTGCCGCCCAAAAGAGCACAGCCGCGAACGAGAGTACTGCGGGAATCAGCGAGTTAATCCGAACGCAGCTGATCGTTGAAACAGATACGGCGCGGACCCAATGGCATGAACTTTTGGAATCATCGCTGGACAGCGCAGCTCGGCGGTTGAGCGAGCGTTTGGGCGGTGAATCCCAGGAGCTAATGCAACGAACTCAGCAGGAGCTTTCCAGAAGAGTTGCCGAACTGCAAAAGGAATCGGGTTTGGCGGTGGAAATGGGCCGAGCGGCGCTGAATGAATTGAAAGGTGCGCTGGAACAAGAGCTGTCGCAAGCGAAGGCCGCGCTCGATGGGATTGAGCAAAGTGCGGGGCGATTTTCGGAATATTCGCGGCAACTCGAGGCGGCAAGTCAAGACAGCGTGAACGAGCTGCGGCAGCGGCTTGAGTCCAACGTGGCACGACAATCCGCTGAACTTGACCGGCATGCGGCGGAAATCGAAAAGGCATTTGGCGGGCGGGCAACGCAGATGCTCGAACAGATGAGCCGCGAAAGCGTGGCTCAAGGAGTCGAGCAGATCGGCAGGGCCGTAACCGCAGGGCTGGCTCGTGCCGCGAAGGCAACGGAAGAGCTCGCTGCGCGCGAGGAACAGGCGGAAGGGATTCTGCGCATCCACCGCGAAAGGCTACGACAGGTTTCCGAGCAAGCGCAGCGCGAGACTGGAGTCTATTTTGCGGCGCGGCTGGCGACTGTGCAGAAGGATCTGGAGGAATTGTGCGAGCAAGCTTCATCGCAATGGAAGACGGAATTGGCGGCGGAACGTGCGCGTGCCGCCGAGGAAGCATCGGCGGCGTTGGCCAAAGAAGCGGAGCAGAGGTTGGTCGAAGCGGATGCGCAGCTGCTGGTGCAGTCCCAGCAAGCCATCGATTCCACGCAAGAACGGTTGCAAAAGGGGCTGCATACGATTGCCGGAAAATTCCGGGGCGAACTGACCGAGATCGAGGCGAGTCAAATTGCCAGTGCGCGCGAAAAGCTGGGCGCGGAGGCTCGGGAGCGGCTTGAATCGGCGACCAGCGAATTTACGAGAGCGGCAGAGACTGCTGCTTCGTCGCTTGGTGAAATAATCAAAGAAGCGGAGGCGACGGCGCTGGAGAGGTTTTCAGCTGCCAGCGAAGGGAAGACAGAAGAGGCAAGGGCGCGGCTTGTCGCAGCGGGTGAAAATGTGCTCGCGGGCGTTCAGAGCCATGCACAGAGCTCGTTTGAGCATTTCCAGGAGCAACTGGGTATCAAAGCCGAGCAGTCTCTGCAGCGTGCGGGTGAAACACTGGGGCACGAACTTGAATCGCTGCTAGAGCGGCTCCGGATTCAAGGCGAGTCGCGACTGGAGGATTGGTCTGCAAAGCAAGAAACGATGAGCGAGCAGGTACTTGAAAGGCATAACGCGCAATTGCAGAACACACTGAATTCCTGGGTGGAGATGACGCTCGAACGACTGGACTCCAGAAGCGAGGAGCGCGTGGATTCGGCCGTTCGCGCTACGGAGAACGCGATTCGCGAGGCCTGCGCGGATATTTTCGAGAATATGGCGCAGATGATGAAGAAGCAGTTGCAGGGGACGCTTGAGATTCGTCCCACCGTGCCGGGCAGCGAGATCAACCCGCAGGAACATCGGGCATCGGCTTAGTATCCCCAGGCTAAGCCGGCTCGAACCGCCGCCAAGTGCTTAGGCTTTTCCCACGATTTCGCAGACGGAATCACAGACGTAGTCGATTTGCTCCGCGGTTAATTCCGGAAATAGCGGCAGGGCCAAAGCTCGTCTGCATGCGCGCTCGCTGTGAGGAAAATCTCCTGTCTTGTATCCAAGATATGCGAGCGCCTTTTGCAAATGAAGCGGCTGCGGATAATGAATGGCGGTGCCAATGCCTCGATTTTTCAGTTCCGCTTGAACCGGATCGCGATTGTCGGCATAGATCACGAATAAATGATAGGCGCACTCGTCCCGAGGATCGTCTTGCGGAAAATCGAGCGCGAGAGAGCTTAGCCTCTCACGATAACGGGCCGCAATTGCTTTGCGGCGAGCGGACCAGTCGTCCAAATAGCGCAGCTTCACCCGCAGAACAGCACCCTGAAAGCCTTCCATGCGGTAGTTGTAGCCTATGAAATCGTGGAAATAGCGGCGGATCTCCCCGTGGCTGCGAGCAGCGTAGCAATATTGGGCCACGCGATCATCGTTCGTAACGACCGCGCCGGCTTCGCCATACGCACCGAGATTTTTGGAAGGGTAAAAGCTAAAGGCCGCCGAGACTCCGAGCGAACCGATGCGCTTCCCACGAAATCGCGCACCGTGGGCTTGCGCGGCATCTTCGATCAAGGCCAAGTTGTGAGAAGTGGCAATTTTCCGAAGAGAATCCATATTGGCCGGCCGTCCATACAGATGAACAGGAAGAATTGCTTTGGTGCTCAAGGTTATGGCCGCTTCTGCCAGGGCGGGATCGAGATTCGCGGTGCGTGGGTCGATGTCCGCAAACACAATTTTCGCGCCCGTGTATGCGATGGCTTCGGCAGTGGCGATGAAAGTATTTGGCGTGGTAATGACTTCATCGCCCGGCCCAACGCCCGCGGCCAGGAGCGCGAGATGGAGGGCGCTGGTGCCGGAATTGAGCGCGATGCAATGGCGAGCCTCGCAGTAAGCGGCGAACTCCTTCTCGAAAGATGCGACTTCATCTCCCAGGCTAAATGCGGCGTTGCGGCAGGTGCGGTCGAGCGCTTCGAGGATTTCCGAGCGTAGCGCGGCGTACTGTTCCTTCAGGTCATAGTAAGGAACCGCGGTGATCGTTTTCACTCTGCTACTTTACTGTTTCGGGGGAAACCGTGCAAATGAGGAGAAGAAGCGTTTTCTATGTCACCGCGAAGTGCCCGTGATAGTCTTTTGAAGGAGTACGCCTATGGCATCACCTCGCATGGCTGCGGAGAAGTTGCGGTCAATCGTCGAGGCGGCGACTCCGGAAGCCGCCATGAGAGCGAAACCCCAGCTCACGCTATCGGTGATCATCGCCGCATACAATGAACGGCCGTTCATTGAAGAAATTTTATTTCGTATCCAGTCGGTAGGCTTGGCGCATGAGATTGTGGTCGTTGATGACGGATCTCGCGATGGCACGCGCGAATGGCTCGCCGAAATGCAACGGAAGCAACAGGCTGGTGAAACGGAAGCGGAAATCCTGGATGGCGAGGAAGAGTTGAAGCTGGCGCCGTTGCGATTTTTGTTCCAGGAACACAATCAGGGGAAAGGCGCTGCACTGAGGCGGGGATTTTCCGAGGCCAGTGGAGACATCTTGCTGGTCCAGGATGCGGATCTCGAATATGACCCTAGAGACTATGCCAAACTGCTGGAACCGATTCAGGATGGTCGCGCAGATGTTGTTTACGGTTCGCGATTCCTGGGCGGACCGCAGCGCGTTCATTTCTTCTGGCACTACATCGGCAACAAGTTCCTGACTCTGCTTTCCGACATGCTGACCAATCTCAAAATCACCGACATGGAAACCTGCTACAAGGTTTTCCGGCGCGAAGTGATCGGCAGCATGTGGCTGCGCTCGAATCGATTTGGATTTGAGCCGGAAGTGACGGCGCGAGTGGCGAAGGGCCGGTGGCGGGTTTACGAAGTTCCCATCTCGTATGCGGGCCGTTCGTATGAAGAGGGGAAGAAGATTACGTGGAAGGATGGATTAACGACGCTCTTCGCAATCCTGCGATACCGTTTTTTTGATTGAGTCGGTTCCCAGCCATTCGCTGGCGCCTAGGCTAAATATGGGTGAGCGTGCCAGTGATTTTTGTGCGGCGCAGGGCCCAGGCGAAAACGACGAAGGAAAGCGGCAGGAGTACAGCGGCAAAAATCAGCAGGGCGACGATGGAAGGGAAGATTTCGCGGAGTGCCGCGCCGCCGAGAAGCGCGGCACGCAGACCTTCGAGTGAGTAGGTGAGCGGGATGAAGCGCGCAAGCGTCTGCAAATAGCCGGGGAGGACGGAAACGGGGTACATCATGCCCCCGACC
>JASHRN010000095.1 GCA_030037335.1 Candidatus Acidiferrales bacterium
CATACGCCTCAAATTTGAATCCCGTTCCCTTCCCTGTCTTCGCGTCAAACGCTTCCACCGTATCGTCCAGTCCGCCCGTCGCGCGCACCACGGGAATTGTCCCATACCGCAAGCTATAAATCTGATTCAATCCGCACGGCTCGTATCGCGAAGGCATCAAAAACATATCCGCTCCCGCTTCGATTTTGTGTGCCACCACGTTGTCGTACGCGATCTTCACGCCCACGCGCGAGGGATACTTCGCCGCCAAATCTTGAAATAATTTCTCGTACTTCGCATCGCCGTTTCCCAGAGCCACCAGCGCAAAATCCTCTTTCATCAAATCCGGCGCCGTCTCCGCGATCAAATCGAATCCCTTTTGGTCCACGAATCGCGACACCAATCCAATCACTGGCCGCACCATGTTTTCCGCCGGCAACTGAAACGCCGCCAGCAGATCCTTCTTGCACAATTTCTTCCCATCCATCAATTTCGCCGAATACGTCGCCACGATATTCGTGTCCGTCTCCGGATTCCACGCCGAATAATCCACGCCATTCAAAATTCCGCTCACGCGGTTCCCGCGCGACTGAATCACGCCTTCCAGACCGCATCCATATTCCGCCGTCTGAATTTCCTTCGCGTATTTCCGGCTCACCGTCGTGATGTAATCCGCAAAAAGCAGTCCGCCCTTCAGCAAATTGATTTTCCCGTAGTATTCCAGCGCGTCGATGCGGAACAAATCCTCCGGCAATCCAACGAGCGACAGCGTCGCGCGCGGAAAAAGTCCCTGATACCCAAGATTGTGCACTGTGAAAACTACGGGAAGATGTTCGAGCGACCGGTCGCGCGCATAAATCGTCCGCAAATAAATCGGCACCAGCGCTGCTTGCCAGTCGTGGCAATGCATCACGTCCGGCATCCACACCTGTTTCGCAAATTCGATCGCCGCGCGGCTCAGCTCGCCAAAACGCCGTGCATTGTCCGTGTAGTCGCCGTTTTTATCGCCGTAGAGTTTCTCGCGCTGAAAATATTCCGCGTCATCCACGAAGTAGTAGCGCACACCCTCGAACGTTCCCGCTTCGCTGATCGCCGGAAATCGCGTCATCGATCCCAGCGGAATCGTCATGCTTGGCACAATCGTGCGCGTCGCCTGATTCCCGCGATAGCGCGGCAGCAGCACCGCCACCTGATGTCCGCTCTCCACCAGCGAACGCGGCAGCGCCTCGACCACATCTGCGAGCCCGCCGGTCTTCGAAAACGGCAGCCCCTCCGGCGATACAAATAATATTTTCATTTTGCCCGGTTCAAATTATACACGCACTAAGCCTATACTTTGATTGGGAAGGAGATGTTTCGACAATGTACGACCCCGAAAAGTGCCGGCAAGAGAGACAACGGATACTCGCCGAAATCGAAGCAATTCGGACATCCGAACAAAAACTGGAAGCTGAATCGCTGAGGGCGCAGCGGGCCGCGTATGAAGCATTGCCTAGCAGCAGGAAAACCGAGATCGAAGAGCTTGAGGTGTTCAACGACTTTGCGACGCACGTTCCCGACGCTCACATCGATTCGGGGTCAGGTATTAACGCAACGAGGCCACAACCGGATATCCGTTGCACTGTCGCCTCGATACTGCTTTATTTCGAGCTTGGTGAAATCACAGACCAACGAGTAGCTAGGAGCCGGACCGACGCAATCAAGCACATGGAACCTAGGGGATGTGCCTATTCCCAGGAAGATCCTTTCGAGTACATCATCAAAAAGAAATGCACCAGGTCATACCAAACAAATGGCTCCCCCGTCGAACTGCTCCTCTACTATCGCAAGCAATCCCCGCCCCTGCCTTGCGATCTTGAAAAAATGCTGAAAAATGCCGCGACCGACCTGCTGACCCTCGTTTCCAACGGGCCGTTCCAACGGGTGTGGATCTATAATTTCTGGAACAAGCACCTTCTCTGGTTATCGTAACCAGCTATGTCCGGTCAAAAGCTTGGCCAGCATTTCCTTCACAGCCCCGCCTGGCGCGAACGCATCGCGCGTACGCTTCCCGCTGACGCAAACGCCACGTGGCTCGAAATCGGCCCGGGCCACGGCGAAATGACCGAATTTCTCGCGCAGCATGCACGTCGCGTCATCGCCATCGAAACTGACGCTGCTCTCGCCTCAACTCTCCGCCAGCGTGCTGCAGGCTTGCTCTCAACGGAACCTACGGCTGGCCCGCGCACGCTCCCCGCGCACTTGCCCGCCAAAGCGGCCGCCTCTGCCGCGCCGGCTGCGTGGTCCAACGTCGAAATCGTCGAAGCGGACATTCTCTCCGTCAATCTCGCCGCGCTCGTCAACAAGTTTCATTCCTCTGATCTTCGTCAGGGCACGGTTTTTTATCCTGAGAAACGAAGGGCAACCGTGCCGCAGGCTGCTACAGCAACTGCGCCTTCAGGCGCTGAGGCCAGTCCTGAAATTCGCAAATCCGCCTCACCGGAATCTGCGCCGAGCAAGCGTTTTGTGGGTCGGGGCTTCAGCCCCGACATCAACGCCCGTTTTAAGGTGAGGGCTTTAGCCCCTGAAGGCCGCACTAAGTTTCCCGCGCAAAATCACCCAGAAACACGCTTTCGCGTCTACGGCAATTTGCCCTACTACATCACGTCGCCGATTCTTTCGCATCTGTTCCACTTCGCCGCGCAGATCGATTCCGTCCACATCGTCATTCAGTATGAAGTCGCCGCGCGCATTGCCGCCGCACCCGGCCATCGCGAATACGCATATCTCTCCGCCCTCTGCCAATATTTCGCGCATCCGCAAATTGTCCTGCGCATTCCTTCTGGCGCTTTTCGCCCGCCACCCAAAGTGAACTCTGCTCTAGTCGCGATGAATTTGCCCGGCGAACGCGCCCAGGTGGGCATTCGCGACGACGCCTCATTTTTGAAATTTCTGCAAGATTGCTTTTCTCAGAAAAGAAAAACGCTGAGGAATAACCTGAAGAATATTTTCACCGATTCGCAAATCGCCGCCGCGCTCGCCGCCTGCAAACTCACGCCGAAAGCTCGCGCCGAAGAAGTTTCCCTCGCGCAATTCGCGCAGCTCTACCGCCAACTCGCACCGCCCGACTGTCATTCCGAGGAGCCATCTCGCCAAAAGTGAGCGAAGCGACGAGGAATCGGCATTTTTCTTCTGAAATGCGCGGATTGCAGCTTCCTCTTGCAGTTCAGGAGGCCGGAGCTTCATCTCCGGCATAACGATCGGCAAACCGCTTCTTCCTATCGCGCGTTTCACCCGCGCGATGTAATCAGAAAGCCCAATTGGTCAACGCTACTTCTTCCCGCACACGCGCTCGACCACCGTGCGCAAACGGTCCGGCCAATTCGTCATGATTCCGTTTACGCCGAGCTCAATCAATCGTTCCATTTCCCCCGCCTCGTTCACTGTCCACGTCACCACCTGCAAACCCGCATCGCGCGCTTCGCTCAACAACTCTCGCGTAACCAAATCTGCGCGCGGCAAAATCTGCCGCACTCCAATCGCCTGCGCTTTCTCCACCGCGTTTTCCATCGGAGTCTCAAACAAGAATCCTGTCAGCAGCCCCGTATCCAGTTTCCGCAATTTCGCCAGCATGCCGCGGTCAAACGAAATCACCACTGTGCGCGCCGGATCGTTCGCCGCACGCAGCGCGCCTGCGATTCCATGATGCACTCCCCATCCCACTTCGTGCTTCGTCTCCAAATAAAAAACCACGTCCGCTTCGCGCGCGAACTGCAGAATCTCTTCCATCGTTGGAATTTTTTCTCCCACGAACTTCTCGCCATACCAACTCCCCGCGTCCAGTTCGCGCAATTGCGCCAGGTTGAAATCGCGAACCATTCCGCGTCCATTCGACGTGCGATCCAGCGTCGCATCGTGCATAGCCACAAAACGCGCGTCGTGCGAGAGGCGCAAATCCGTTTCAATGAAAGTGGCGCCCAATTCGACAGCTTTGCGAAACGAAGCCATTGTGTTTTCCGGAGCGTGCGCCGGCGCGCCCCGATGCCCGATGATCCACGGTCGAGCGTTCATGGAGGCAATCCTAGCAAAATCCAGCCGCTGCCTCGGAAATTCCAGGCAACAATGTGCAATGGCGCAGTATTTGCGGTCCCATGTTGTGCAAATTTTTAGCCTTCCGTCGCCGCCACGAAGCCTCGGGCATTCGATAAGCCTAGTGGATAGAGATATATACGCAGTGCCTTAGTACTTCGCCTCCTGGTAGCTGAATTGCCCCGCCATGATCGGTCATCCTAGGCGGCCTCTCATGGCTCTGTTTGCGGTTTTCATCGTCGCGCTGGTGGTGGGACTCACCTGGTGGGATTGGCGTGACATTGAGCGCGCCTCGGCGCTCCCCAAGTGGATTGGCAGCCTGGCCTTGGCTGGCCTTCTCGCAGCAAGTCTCACCGGTTTTGGCTCTATGGGTTCCGTCCTTTACGCGCATACCGTTGGAGAGCTGCAAGCCGGATTCGGCTCCTCCACTTTCTGGCCGCAATGCATTTTCCTGATTTGTGGGCTCGGCGTGATCATTCTCTCTGTGCGCAAAAAGAGCGCGCGCTCGCTTTTCGTTCTCGCCGGCGTGCTTACCTTCGGTCTCCTCCTCGGCTTGGCGCTCCTCGGGTAGCCGCACTCAAACAGCAAATCCTCTGAAAGAAAAAATCTCTCAGAATTTTGTGACTTCGGTGAAGTGAAAATCGCGGACCTTCATAGCGGGGACAACCATATCGAAGGACTCTTCCCCCGACGCGCGCACGGCCGGGCCCATCATTTCGACATTGGCCAGCATGTCGATAATGCTCTGATTGAAGCGGAAATTTCGCACCGCGCCTGCGACGCGGCCATCCTCGACTAAAAACGTGCCGTCACGCGTCATGCCGGTGAGAACTTTTTTGTATGGATCGACTTCGCGAATGTACCAGAGCCGGGTGATCAGCAGACCGCGCTCCGTCGAGCGAATCATTTCTTCCGTGGATGAATTGCCGTCCGAAAAAACCAGATTGAATGGCGCTTCGCCATCTTCCGAAGGCAAAGAAAACCCGTGACCGGTCGGCTTCGTCTTCATCTTCTTTGCGGTCGAACGCGCATACACCAAATTCACGGGAACGCCCCGGTCTACCAGGCGCACGCGCTGTCGCGGCATGCCCTCTCCATCAAATGGCGGGCCGAGCTGCAGCGGATGATACACATCATCCCAAATGGAAATATTTTCGCCGAAGAGCTTTTTGCCCATGCGTCCCGTGAAGCAAGAACGCTGGTCCTCGACGCAGGTTCCGGCGAAGTCATAGAACAAAAAGCCAACCAGATCCAAAACCGCCGGCGGTTCGAGAATTGCGGTGTATTGGCCGGCGGGGATTTCGCGCGGCGACCGCGACTCCGCCGCTTTGCGGCTCGCGCGTTCAGCCAATTCTTCCGAATCGATTTCATCGATGCGTGCTGAAGTCGCCTTTGCCCAGCCCGAAGAATCTTTTTCCAGCATGGTCACGGAAAATTCGGCGCGCGTATCCTGGTAATATTCGAAAAGCCCGCGCGAATTCGCCAGCGCAAATTCCGAGAGGCCCGTGGAGAAAATTCCGGCGGTAGTTTGCTTCTGGCGCTCAGCCATGTCGCAAACGTGCTTGACAGCGCGTGCGCGATCGGCCGGAGTCGCGGCGGCCGTTTTGGCGTTGAAGCGATCCACTTTTTGCAGTTTTTGCGGACCGAGCATCGGCAGCAAATCCGGATTGCGCGGTTGCATCTGCGCGAGTTCCAGCGCGGCGGCGGTGACGCGGCGCAGCGACTCTTCGTCAGTCTTATTTGTGGATGCGCGCGCGGTGCGGCCATCCACAACGGCACGAACCGAAATCGTAATTCCCTGCTCGGCGACGTTTTGGTGAATCGTGTTGTTGGCGAAGCGCGTGAGTGCGCTGGTCACCGCACTCACGTCCACTTCCGTTTCGTCGGCTTCGCTGAGCTTGAAAATTTTCTCCGCGATGCGGCGAAGCTCGGACGGGCCGAGGCGATGATCGTGCGCGGCAAGGCCTTTGTGGCCGCTGCTGACGCGCGCGCGAGGCGCTTTCTTCCTTTTCGCTGGCTTCGGCATTATTCGGAGGAAGCGATTCCCACTTTCACGTTACGGAAACGCGCCGGCGCAGCGCCGTGGCCCGTGCCCATGGTTTGCATGGGCTGGCCTTTGCCACAATTCGGCGTGCCCCAGAGAGTCCAATAATCGCGCGAACAGATCGCGTCGCAACTGTTCCAAAATTCCGTGGTGATGCCGCTGTAGCTCGGCGTCTTGATCATGCGGCCGCGCTTGCCATTTTTGATTTCCCAGCCGATTTCAGTGGAAAACTGAAAATGATAGCGGCGGTCATCAATGGACCAGGAGCGGTTCGTCTCCATGTAAATTCCGTCGTCGGTGTCGGCGATGAGGTCTTCGAATTTGCGGTCACCGGGGAGAATGCTGATATTGGTCATGCGAATAATCGGCAGGCGATTCCAGCCTTCCGTGCGCATGGTGCCATTGGAGCGCGGCTGGCCGATGGCCGCGGCGGTTTCGCGATTCGTGAGGTAGCCGGTGAATTGCCCGTTGGAAATAATCGGCGTGCATTGTGCGGGAACGCCTTCGTCATCGTAGCCAAATGTGCCGAGGCCGGGGCCGTGCGCTAAGCGCGCGTCAGCGACAACGTTGACAATATCGGAGCCGTAGCGCAGCGAATTCAATTTGTCGAGCGTGAGAAAACTCATGCCCGCGAAATTTGCTTCCATACCGAGCACGCGGTCGAGCTCGATGGGATGGCCGATGGATTCGTGAATCTGCAGGCCGAGTTGCGAGCTATCGAGAATAATCGTGCGCTTTCCCTCGGGGCATTTCTCGGCTTTGTGCAGCGCCACGCATTCTTCGGCAATGCGCGTTGCATGGCGAACGAGATCGAGTTCTTCGATGAGTTCGTAGCCGCGGAGCATATGCTGGCCACCGAAACTATTTGGATAGGAACGCTTCTGAATTTCCTCGCCTGCAAAACTTGTAGCGACAATGCCCGCGCCAGATTGCATTTTCACCTGATGAATCGCGGAGCCAATACTGGAAACAAAAAGCTGTTCGATGCGACGGAATGACATCGAGCCTTCGGCGAGGGTGACGCCATTGACTTTGCGCATTTCCGCATCGGCAGCGAGGAGAACTGCTATTTGCGATTCGATGGGAATGAGAAATGGATCTTTCACGAACGGGTTTTGCCATGTGTCGACGAAAGATTGCTCCGGGGCAAGGACAACATCATGGCGCTTGGCCATTGCGGAGGCTTGGGCGATGGCGACGGCTTCAGCGGCGCAGGATTCAATGCCTTGAGCGGTAAGGCGGTCGGTGGAGGCGAACCCCCAAGAGCCGTCGACGATAACGCGTAGGCCGAGGCCGAGCGATTCGCCTTCGGACATGCGTCCCACCTGGCCATTCTTGGTGGAAATGTCGCGGTGACGAATGTCCATGACGCGGACGTCGGCGTAAGTTGCGCGGCGGGCGAGCGCCTTTTCGATGGCGAGATTGGCGAAGCTTTTCATTCCGTATTAGCCTGGCAGCGAGCAATCGCCGCGAATTTCATTCCAAAAACCATAGGTCGCGTTATTGTTACCTTGGGAAAACGACTCAAAAAACGCGATTAGAAACTGAAACCCCTCTCAAATTTAAGCACTTAGCCTGAGTTCTAATCCTCCATAGCGCGATTAAAAAAATCATAGATTTGGTCTGGAAGGTGCGTCAGGGCCAAAGAGGTTGATGCCTTGCTAGGCAAGCCGACTCCTGCCGATGGAAAGTGAATGCAGCCGCTCGTGCGAGTCTATCGTCATGGTGACAAAAGAACATTTTAACATGGGCGTCAATGGGCAAGAACGGAACTGCGCCTCGGGACAGGCCAAAAAGGGCCCGATAATGAGTGAATCCCTTCGTTACTGATTGGGCCTTCTACAGCGGTCCGGCCTTGCGGTGCGATACTCCGAATGCTGTACTGGTTCCAGTACCTCGAGATGCTGAATATTCGAATCCTCCTGATGCCGGCTCTGGCGATCATGCTAGCGTGTGCGGTTGGCACGCGCGGGCAATCGACGAACACTTTTCGCTGGATAGACCCGCAACGAGACGCTGCTCTCTGGAACACAATCGGTGGCGCGTTTCGTACTCAACTCGATGCGCCTGAGCCTGATTACCCCCAACTGAATTACGGGTACATTGCGCAAATCGCGGTGGCGGACCACGCGGCTCTTGTGATCGTTGGACATAAAGCCGGAAAATATCCAAAACCCGATTGGAAAGGCGTCGATCGCTTCTCCGCTTACAACTACAATCTGGTCACCCGATTGACTTCCAAGATCGCCGACTTACAGTATGTCTGGTTTTGGAAATTCATCAAGCTAGCAAGATTCGATTCCTCGCCAGTGCCTGACCTTGTCTTTACCTACTATGACTGTTGGGAATGCGAATCCAACGAAATGCTGTCCGCCGCACATTACGATCCAGCGCTTCAGCAGTGGCAAGTGCGCCAATGGAACACTGGCGGACAGGCTGATTGGACGACAAAGACCGGATTGATCATCGAGTTTGCTTCAGAACCCGATGACCCGCTAATTTCGTACGAAAATCTTTACGGCGTGGTGCATCTCGAAGGCACCGGCTTCGATGGCGTCGCGTTACGATCCAGATGGATTTCGAAACGAACTCCGCATCACGTGGATGATTGGACGCTGGTATATACCGTGAAGAATGGCGTCTTTGTGGGGAAACCGGTCTCGGATAAGCAGGAACAACTCAAGGTCTGGTCCAAACTGTGCGTCAACAGCAGAAATAAACTCTGCCAAGGCCTTACAACCGCGCGGTAAAGTCTGCGCCGCCGAAAAGTCAAATAGGCGAACGGCGAATTCAAAGCGGCGTCGAGTTCCGGTTCGCCGGACGGCTCACTGGAATCCGCGAAGCGGATCGCCCTTCGGCTACGCTCAGGACGAGCCGCACCCCAAAAGCGCCGAAATGCAGATTCTTCGTCGTCTTTCGCCAAAAACGCTCAGGACTCCTTAGAATGACAATAAAAGAACTATAGGCAGGACGGGCAAAGCCGCTTCGCGGAAGGCGCGAAGCTCTGCGCTACAGGAACGGTCTATGTTCCTTTGTTCGAGGAAGCAACGTGTTGTTGACGGCTCAGATGGCCCTACAAAAGCAGATCCCTGCCTGCGGCAGCAGGCTTCGACTCCGCAAAAACGCTGCGCTTCCTTCGCAAATTCACTCGGGACAAGCAGGATGACCACAGAAAAGAGACAAAGCAGGTCCCTGTCTGCGGCAGGCCTCACCGCCATCGCACAAAGGCAGCGCGCTGGGTTCCCTTGGCTACGCTCAGGACGAGCCACACTCCAAAAAGCGCCGAAATGCAGATTCTTTGTCGTCCTTCGCCAAAAGCGCTCGAGGCGATGCAAAGCCAGGTGGCTTCCCAAGAAGCAAGGACGCGATGCGCGGCATCGCGCGGGCAGGGTCCTTCCATCGCCAGGATAAACAAGTAGCCTTTACGACCGATCTTAGAGTATGCGGTTTCGGCTGACACAGCGGAGCAGGACGGGCCGACGAAACACGTCGGCCCCTACAAAGGCAAAAGCAGGTCCTTCGCTGCAAGAGGCGAGGTATTGTCTCCTACGTTCCTTCGATTGCAGGGGGAGAGGTTGAGGTTTACGTCCCCTCATTCCAGGAGGCGAGGTATTGCTCCTGTTCGGGAGTGAGTTTGTCGATTTTGGTGCCGAGGGACTCGAGCTTGAGATACGCGATTTGCGAATCGAGCTCCTCGGGCACAGGGTAGACGCGCTTTTCGAGTTTGCCGGCGTGCTTAACGAGATGCTCGCAGGAAAGCGCCTGATTGGCGAAGCTCATGTCCATGACGACGGCGGGATGGCCTTCGGCGGCGGCGAGGTTGATCAGGCGGCCTTCGCCGAGAAGATGGAGCTTGCGGCCGTCGCGCATGACGTATTCCTCGACGAAGGGACGGAGTTCGCGATGCGAGATGGCCATTTTTTCGAGCGCGGGAATGTCGATTTCGACGTTGAAGTGGCCGGAGTTGCACATCACGGCGCCGTCGCGCATTCTGTCGAAATGATCGGAGGCGAGAACGGACTTGTTTCCGGTGACGGTGACGAAGATTTCGCCGATTTTGGCGGCTTCGTGCATGGGCATGACACGGAAGCCGTCCATGATGGCTTCGATGCCCTTGGTAGGATCGATTTCGGTGATGATGACGTTCGCGCCCATGCCTTTAGCGCGCATGGCGACGCCGCGTCCGCACCAGCCGTAACCGGCGACGACGACGTTCATTCCAGCAAGGAGCAAATTGGTGGCGCGAATAATGCCGTCGAGAGTGGACTGGCCGGTTCCGTAGCGATTGTCAAAGAGATGCTTGGTGAGCGCGTCGTTGACAGCGACGATGGGATAGGCGAGCGTGCCGTCTTTGGCCATAGCGCGGAGGCGGATGACGCCGGTGGTGGTTTCTTCGGTGCCGCCGATGACGTGAGCGACGAGGTCTTTGCGCTTGGTGAGAAGAGTGGAGACGAGGTCGGCGCCATCGTCCATGGTGATTTGCGGACGATGGTCAATGGCCGCGCTGATGTGCGCGTAATAGGTAGCATTGTCTTCGCCTTTGATGGCGAAGGTGGGGATGTTGTAGTCCTTGACGAGGCAGGCGGCGACTTCATCCTGCGTGGAGAGAGGATTGGAGGCGCAAAGGACGAGGTCAGCGCCGCCGTCGCGCAGAGTGATGGCGAGATTGGCGGTTTCGCTGGTCACGTGGAGGCAGGCGGAGATGCGAATGCCCTTGAGCGGCTTCTCCTTGATGAAGCGCTTGCGAATGAGCTGCAGGACGGGCATCTGCTGGTTGGCCCATTCGATTTTGCGTTTGCCGCGTTCGGCGAGAGCGAAGTCTTTTACGTCGCCGGATGCTTTCGGTGCTGCGGTGACTGTTTCCACGATGGCGTTCTCCTAAGCGAATGATTTTAAAGAAAAGATGCCGGGGTTGACGTCGGCGATACAAAAACCTCAGCGGCTAAAGCCGCCCTGAGTTCGCGTGCGTTGCGGCACGGTTGAAACCGTGCGCTGACGAAGCGAAATGCAGATTCTTCGTCGTCCGATGAAAAGCGCATCGGGAATCCTCATGATAATAGACAGCAAGCATGGTTAAACCGCGCCCCTGATGAAGCATAAGACGTGGCGGGATAAACCCGCCGCTACAAAACCTAATGCAGATTCCCTGCCTGCGGCAGGCCTCGCTGCGCTCGGGATGACACTCAAAAACTACAATAACCGAAGCACGAGCAAAAGGGCTGCGGGCCGATAAAGCACGTCGGGCCCCTACAAAAGCAAAACAAAAAGCAGATTCTTCGTCGCCCTTCGCTGAAAAACACTCAGGACTCCTCAGAATGACAACAAAAAAAGCAAAGCGACGTCGAGTTCCGGTTCGCCCGCTGAAGTCAGCGGAATCCGCGAAGCGGACCGCCTTTCGGCTACGCTCAGGACGAGCCGCGCTCCAAAAAAGCTAGCGGGAGGCGACGACGGCAGCGGGTAGGCCCGCTTCTTTGCGAATCGCGTCGGCGCGATCGGTCTTTTCCCAAGTGAATCCTGGCCCTGTGCGGCCAAAATGGCCATAACTGGCCGTGGCACGGTAAATGGGGCGACGCAGGTTAAGCGCGTCAATGATGCCACGTGGCGTGAGCTTGAAATTGCTGCGAATCAGCTCGGTAATTTGCGAATCCGGAATCGTACCAGTGCCAAACGTTTCGGCCATGACGGAAACGGGCTCGGCGACGCCGATAGCGTAGGCGAGCTGGACTTCAAGCTTGTGCGCGAGGCCCGCAGCGACGAGATTCTTGGCGATGTAGCGAGCAATGTAGCAGGCCGAGCGATCAACTTTGGTCGGATCTTTGCCACAGAGGGCGCCGCCGCCGTGACGGCTGTAGCCGCCGTACGTGTCAACCATGATTTTGCGACCAGTGAGACCGGCGTCACCCATTGGACCGCCGACGACGAAGCGGCCAGTGGGATTGATATGGAATTTCGTGTGCTTGTCAATCATGTTGGCAGGAACGACGGGGCGAATCACTTCATTGATGATGGCGTCTTTGAGGTCCTGATTGGAAACTGAGTCGCTGTGCTGCGTGGAAATGACGACGCAATCAACGCGCGCGGGACGTTCGTCGATATATTCCACGGTGACCTGAGATTTTCCGTCGGGGCGGAGGAAATCGACCACTTCAGACTTGCGAACTTCAGAGAGGCGCTGCGTAAGGCGGTGGGCGAGCTGGATGGGCATGGGCATCAGCTCTTCGGTCTCGTCGCAAGCAAAGCCGAACATCATGCCCTGATCGCCCGCGCCACCGGTATCGACACCCATGGCGATGTCGCCGGATTGCTTCTTGATGGCGGAGATAACGCCGCAAGTTTCGGCATCGAAGCCATACTTGGCACGGTTGTAACCGACGCTGCGGATGACGTCACGGGCAATTTCGGGAATGTCGACGTAAGTCTTCGTGGTGATTTCGCCGGCGACAACGACGAGGCCGGTGGTAACAAGCGTCTCGCAGCCGACGCGACCCATGGGGTCGTCTTTCATCACAGCGTCGAGAACAGCATCAGAAATCTGGTCCGCCATCTTATCTGGATGGCCTTCGGTTACAGATTCCGAGGTAAACAGGAATTTCTCTTCTGCGCGCGTCAAGACGGTCTCCTTCGATGGAATGGCAGGCAAATCAATGGCCCAAGCACAGCCCAATAACCTGCTGATGCAGCAATCTCAACGGGGAACCGTAGCATGGGGTAGCGAGGGTGTCAACGGGTTGCAGCGAAACGGCTTATTGCAGGGGTGGACGGCGTTTATGAGACGCAGGGCGTGAGAGGAAGGGCTGTTGGCCCTCCGGCAGATGCGGATTCAGATGAAAAGAGTTGCAGAGTTAGGCTAACTAATCGTCGGGCGGTTCGGCGGGCGCGACGGAGCCACCGCCGCGACGGCGAGCGAGCAGGTAGCCGTGGATGAACTTGTCGAGGTCGCCATCGAGGACGCGATTGACGTTGCCCTCTTCGATTTTGGTGCGATGGTCTTTGATGAGCTGGTACGGCTGCAAGACGTAAGAGCGAATCTGGCTGCCGAAGCTGATGTCGAGCTTGGCTTCGTCGCGCTTGCGGGTTTCTTCGCGGCGCTTTTCGATTTCGTGTTCGTAGAGGTGGGATTTGAGGACCTTCATGGCCAGTTCGCGATTTTTGTGCTGGCTGCGCTCGTTCTGGCACTGGACGACGATGCCCGTGGGGAAATGCGTGATGCGGACAGCGGATTCAACTTTGTTGACGTTCTGGCCGCCGTGGCCCCCGGCGCGGAAAGTGTCGATGCGAATGTCTTCGGGCTTGACGACGATTTCGATGCGGTCGTCGACTTCCGGGATGACGAACACCGAAGCGAAGGAAGTATGACGACGCGCGGCCTGATCGAACGGCGAAATGCGGACGAGACGATGGACGCCGCTTTCGCCGGAGAGCATGCCGTAGGCGTTTTCGCCTTCGATACGAACGGTGGCGGATTTGAGGCCGGCCTCTTCGCCCGGAGTTGAATCGAGAATCGTGGTGCGGAAGTTTTTGCCTTCGGCCCAGCGCAGATACATGCGCAGGAGCATTTCGGCCCAGTCCTGTGATTCGGTGCCGCCGGCGCCGGGCTTGATGGTCATGATGGCGTTGAGGGAATCGCTTTCACCGGAGAGGAGGGTTTGGGTTTCGAGTTCGGAGACGAATTTATCGGTGGAATCGAGCTCGGCGGAGATGTCTTTTAGCACTGAATCGCGCTGGGAGGCGTCGGATTCTTCGTGCGCGAGGTGGAAATATGTGTCCACATCGGAGACGGCGCGAGTAAGTTTTTCTTCGGCGGCGATATTGGACTCGGCGCGCTTGCGCTGCTGAAGAATCGATTGCGCCTTCTGCTGATCCTGCCAGAACGACGGGTCGTTGATTTTGGGTTCGAGGGATTTCAGGAGTTCGCGGCTTGCGGAAACGTCAAAGATAACTCCGCACGAGTCCGATGCGCTTCTTGAGTTCGTCGAAGCGGGCTTGCAGGTCTTCGATGTGCTGGATAGTTGGCATGAGTTGATTTTACATGGGCGAAGTTAAATTCGAAAACGGAAATGGAAAACAACTGGCGGCGTAAAGCCGCCGCTACAAAGGTCAGAAACTGGTCAGCGCGAAGATTTTGCTATGGGACCACGGGTCAGGCCGATGAGGAGGAACGTGATGGTGGCGATGAGGGAGAGCCAGGCGAGCCAGTCGCCGAAACGGGTGTAGGGTGTCATGTCGGAGCGGAAGGCGTAAGGCGCGTCGAGCTGGCCGCGGGTGAAGCGCGGGAGATGCGCGACGATTCGGCCGTAGGGGTCGACGTCAACGGTGAATCCGGTGTTGGTGCAGCGCAGCAGCCAGCGATGATTTTCGACGGCGCGGACGCGGGCCATCATCACATGCTGCGGAGGAGCGGAGGAGCGGCCGAACCAGCCGTCATTAGAAATGTTGACGAACAACTGCGCACCATTTTTGGCGAAGCGGCGGATTTCGGAAGAGAAAATCGCTTCGTAACAGATGAAGACACTGAAGCGGCCGCCGTCGAGCGAGCCAACCGAATATTCGCGGCCGGGAGTGAAATCGCCGATGCTGTCAATGAGACTGTGCGCGAAAAAAAGATATTTGCGGAGCGGAACGTATTCGCCGAATGGGACGAGATGGATTTTGTCGTAGGTGAATTGCCGCTGGCCGATGGGATCGAGAAGAACGGCGCTGTTTGAGGCGTTTCCCTGGAATCGCACGCCACCTGACCAATCCACAACGCCCACAAGAAAATCCTGGCCGGATTCGCGCGCGATTTGGTCAGCGATCGAGGCGAATTGCGGATCCTGCAAACTGAATGGGGCGGGAACTTCGGGCCAGATGATGACCCCGGGCTTTTGTCGGGCTGCCTGAATGCTGATGGATTCGAGTTGCGCCATGTCCGCGGCGTGGATCTGCATCCAGTTCGAAGGATACATTTCCTCCTGGGGAAGATTGGTTTGGACGAGATGCGCAACATGATCGGCCTTTGCTTGCGGCACGAAATGCGGGCAAAAAATCGCGATGACGATCAGCGCAATCGCGAAGCCGATGGTGATGCGGCGGCTTTTGCTGGACGGTGAAGCGAGCATCCAGGCGAGGGAGGCGTTGAAAGCGGCGACCAGAAGCGAAAGGCCGTAAATTCCGGTGATGCTGGTGAGTTGGACGAATGCGAGATTGCCGGATGCGGCATAGCCGAGCAAGTTCCACGGAAAGCCGATGATGGGGAGATTGGCGCGGCCGAATTCCAAAGCGACCCAAAGGAACGGAGCGAGAGCACAGGCGATCCCGATACTCTTTTTGCTTACACGGGCTACGAGAATTCCGAAGACCAGCGGGAAGAGCGCACCGGCAATTGTCATGAGCGCGAGGATTCCGGCGGCGGCGAGCCAACTGATATTGTTGCCGTACTGCTGCATGACGGTGGCGATCCACGGAAGGCTCAACGGGTAGAACAGCGCGCCATTGATGAAGCCGAAGAGCGTAGCGTCACGGGGACGCGCGCCAATGGAGGCGAGCATCAGCAGCGCAAGGGCGATCCAGGCGAGCAGCGGCAGATTGTAGTTAGGGAATGAAAAGGAAAGCGCAACGCCGGAGGCAATGGCGAGAAATAACCGAACAATCCAGGAAAGCTTCATTCAGCGCCGGTAGATGGCCTTGAATCCCTCACGCTCGAGCAATTGCTTGGCTTTGTCGCCGGTGGCCTGGGTGCGAAAGGGTCCGACCTGCACACGGTAGAACGCGTCGGAAGATGGCGTTAGGACGAACGCGGGGAAGCCTTTTTGTTGGAGAACGTCGGCGAGCGCAAGCGCGTCGCTGGCATGACGCAGCGCGGCAACCTGAAGGACGATAGCGTTGCGCGACATTCGCGGTGCGCGGTAGCGGGCAGGCGGAGGCGCGTATGATGCGTGGGAAGGCGCAAGCGCGGCGCTTTCATGGGGCGCAGCGGGGTGAGCGTTCGATGAAGACAGGTTTGACGAAGATGCGGCTTCGGATTCGGAACTAGCCGGCGAAGCGGCTGATGCATTGGGATGCGATGGCTTCAGCGGAATATCCGTTGTCTTTTTTTCGGTGTAAAAATCCCATTCGGGAGAGGCGGGCGGTTGCGCAGACGACTTCACTGTGCCGACAGACAACGGCTTTGGCGAATTTTCGAGGGAGGCGGCCTGCACGGGCGAGTTGACGTACTGCGTTTTGCCCATGACGTAGCCGAGGGTGAAGAAAACGCAGCACAGCAGTACAACGCCGAGAAAGAGCGCGATCAGATGCCGGCTCTCCAGTACGCGCTCACCTCGTTTTGACATCGTGCTAATAAGCTCCTTGAAACTTCGGTGATGGGTCAGTTTGAATTTTGACTCTTTGTGTCACGATCAAGAAAATTCAAACTGACTACTATCGAAACTTCGCTTTACTTGGTTAGGCCCTTGATCCAACCGCTGACCAAGTCGATGGGCACGGGAAAAATCACCGTGGTGTTTTTCTCGGTGCCAATTTCCTGCAGCGTCTGCAAATAGCGAAGCTGCACGGAAACGGGCTGCTTTTCCAATGCTTCAGCGGCTTCCGCCAATTTAGCGGAAGCTTGCAATTCGCCATCCGCGTTGATGATTTTCGCGCGGCGCTCGCGTTCGGCTTCCGCCTGACGCGCAATAGCTCGCTGCATGCTGTCCGGAATATCGACCTGCTTCACCTCAACCTTCGTTACCTTAATACCCCAAGGCTCGGTATCCTGGTCAAGGATTGTTTGCAACTTCTCGTTTACCTTTTCGCGCTCTGACAAAACGTCGTCGAGTTCAAACTGGCCAACAACGCTGCGCAGGTTGGTTTGCGCGAGCTGCGAGGTCGCGTAAAGATAGTTTTGAACCTGAGAAATAGCGAGATTGGCGTCGAGGACGCGGAAATAGCAAACGGCGTTTACTTTTGCGGAAACGTTGTCTTTGGTTATGACGTCTTGCGGAGGAACGTCAAGGGTTTCGACACGCAACGAGACGCGGATCATTTTGTCGATGGGCCAGAAAACGAGGCGAAGACCAGCGGGCTTCGGGGTGGGCAGCATGCGGCCCAGACGAAGAACGACACCGCGCTCCCATTCTTTGATCACGAAGACGGAATTGAAGAACCAGATCAGAAAGATGAAGATGATTATGGCAATGGCAATCAGTCCGCCGTCCATGAATACCTCCAGGCGCTTTGCAGCGCACGCGTGGATTCGTTGAAACGAGTCCGGGAAACGAAAGAACGAAAGACTGTAACACAGTTAACGGAGAACCGCGCTGGGAACCGCGTCAGCGGAGGGAAACGGCTCAACGGTGAGCGTGAGGCCGTCGACGCGACGGATGCGGACGCGAGCGCCCTTGGCGATGGATTCGCTGGCGGAGGCGCGCCAGAGTTCGCCGTGAACGAGCACCATGCCCTTCCCACCGGCGGATTCCACTGGTTCGACAAGCTGGCCTTCTGAGCCAACGAGCTGCTCCGCGCCGGTGGATTGCTTCCAGTGGAATGAGCGCAGAACGAGGCGCATCAGGAAAATCACAATCAGCGCGACGGGAATCGTTACGGCAAGAGCAGTGCTCAAATGAACGCCTCCGGGAGTGATGGGCGAGCGAATCAGCATCAGCGCACCAATGAGCATGGAAATGGCTCCGCCGACGCCGAGGACTCCATGCGTGGGGAATTTGGCCTCCAGAACAAATAAAATCAACGCGATAATTATGAGCAGAAGGCCGGCGAAATTCACGGGCAGCATGTGCATAGCGAAAAGCGCAAGCACAAGCGAGATTCCACCGATTACGCCGGGTGCGAACATTCCGGGATGGGTGAATTCGACATAAAGTCCGAGAACACCGACCAGAAGCAAAATAAAAAACGCGTCGGGCTGAACAATGCGGTCGAGGAATTTTTCGCGCGAACTCATCAGATGCAATGTAACGACCGGGTCGGGCAGGCTGAGCGTTTGCTGCGAGCCGTCGAGGCGCGTGATGGTGCGGCCATTCAGTTGCGCCAGAAGGGCTTGCGTATTGGGCGCGATCAAGTCGACCAGATGACCGTCGAGAGCTTCTTTTTCGCTGAAGGCTTTTGCGTCGGTGACGGCGGTGACAGCGAGCGGAACATTGCGTCCGCGGCGTGTGGCGTAGCTGCGCAGATAGGCGGTCGCTTCGTTGAGCACTTTGCGGGCGAGAGTGTCGTCGACTTTCACAGGATTGCCAGCGACTTCCAAGAGCGGCGAAGCGGCGCCGGTGTCCGTGCCGGGAGACATTGCGGCAACATCGGCGGAGAGCAAAATGAAAAATCCGGCGGAGGCGGCGCGCGAGCCGGAGGGCGTGACATAGTTCACCACGGGAACGCGCGAATGAAGAATGGCGGCGATGATGTCGCGCATGGAGGAGTCGAGGCCGCCGGGCGTGTCGATAGTGATGAGTATCAGGCTGGCGTGGTCGCGATTGGCGGTGTCAATTCCGCCGACGATGTATTCGGCGAGAACCGGTTCGATTTCGCCATTGATTTGCAATTCGTAGACTGATGAAGATGCCGGCGGGGGCGCGGCGGCGACGGAAGTTGGACGCGCAAAAATCGCAATCGATGCCAGAGCGAAAAGCAGGCAGGAAAAATGCGCGCCGCCTTTCGCAAGCACAAATCGAGAAGCGCGGTGGCTTGCGAAGTTGGCCATGGATGAAGACATTATAGCAGGGCGCGAGGCTGCGGGCGAAAGTCGCGCAGGGGCGAGCGGCGTCTTAGGCGCGTGCGAGGCCTTCGCTGGTCACGTTTAGTGCGGCTTCGAGTTTGCGAGTTCGGGCACGGGAACGAAGACGGCCTGAACTTGCGGATCGGAAATCACTTTGCTGAAAGACGGATCGGTTTTTGCGGAGACGAATTTCTCGTAGCCTTCGTCGCGAGCCATTTTCAGGTAATGAGCGCAGCGCTCGGCGTTGCCCATCTGCGCATACGCGCGCGCGACGAAAAAGTAGAAGAGTCCCGGATCGGTGGTTCCGCGCTGCTGGATGACCGAGCCGTTGTCTCCGTGCTCAGACATAATGTGCGGATCGATCTGAATGGCATGCTCGAAAGCGCTCATCGCTTCCGGATATTTTTTCTCGCTGAAATACGCATAGCCGAGATTGCAATACACGGTTGCCATGCCGGGCTGCAGCGCCAGAGTTTTTTCGTACCACGTGATTGCGTGGCTGTAGCGATGGCGCGAATACTCCACGGTGCCCACGTTGTTATAGGCACTGGCATAAGCCTTATCCGATTTAATTGCCCGTTTGTAAACGCGCTCGGCACGACTGGCATTGCCGTAGACTTCATAGGCAACACCAAGCTTATTCAGCAGCACAGCGTCTTTGGGATCGGTCTTGACGATATCCTCGTAAGACTTGATCGCCTCGGGGTACAGCTTGCGGGCCATTAGGATGTCGGCGCGCAGTTCTTCTAGCTGGCGCGGCGTCATTTCCGAATGTGCGGCAGGCGTGACCGCGGAAACCTGGCGGAATTCGGGCGAGCCGATGCGCTGCGCGTGCGTGGGAATGGCGAAAATCAGGGACAAACAGGCGACGGGCAGGATCGCGTACTTCATACCATCACCTCCTACAACCGGCCGTCTAGGAGTTCGGCTTAGGGTTGTCTGGTGGCTTCTTGCTGCTTCCAAAGATACCACCAAAAATCCGGCTGAGAAGCCCTTTTTTCTTTTCGGGCTGAGCCGAGGAGGCCGGAGGAGGTTGCTTTGCTTCGGCGGTTTTCGCGGGAGGCGGCGTGCCGGCCGGACGGCT
This sequence comes from Candidatus Acidiferrales bacterium, assembly GCA_030037335.1. Taxonomy (GTDB): domain Bacteria; phylum Acidobacteriota; class Terriglobia; order Acidiferrales; family UBA7541; genus DAHUXN01. The sequence continues at coordinate 19,861 of JASHRN010000095.1, forward strand.
CGGCAGACCTTTTTCGCGCGCGATGGCTGCCGCTGTGGAGGATGGCGGAGGAGGAGCAGATGGCTTTCCGAAGAGATGCGAGAGCCAGCCAACCGGCGGAATATCGCTGAGTTTTTCACCGTGAATGGGACAAAAGACTGTCGGCTGGGTTCCATCGATATAGACTTCGTCCACCGTTTTCGGGCATGACGGAGTGGCCAGATCGCCTGAATCGGGACAAATGACGGCGTGAACCAGACCTGGTGGCTCGGGCAGCGGCTCCATATCGTGGTAGGCCGGCAGTGCTTCGGCGAGCTTCATGAAATCGGCCCAAACTGGGGCAGCGGATTTCGCGCCTTGAAGCTCCAGGTCACGGTTGTCGTCATAGCCTACCCAAACGACGCAAAGCAGATTCGATGTGTAACCGGCAAACCAGCCATCGTGATCGGTACCGGTCTTGCCGGCTGCGGGGGCGTCAAACCCCATGGCGCGGACGGTCGAGCCGGTGCCCCGATTAATCACGTCCTCCAGGACGCTGGTGACGAGATATGCGACGCGCGGATCGAGCACGGGGCGAGACTGCGGCAAGGAGCGGTCAATCACTTTGCCGTCCGCATTCACGACCTCATTCAGAAAGCGTGTTTCCGTGCGGATGCCGTTATCCGCGAAAATCGTGTAATCCCCGGCGACTTCGAGAGGCGTCATCAAGTAGGTGCCCAGAGCCATTGCGGGCGTGGGTTCGATGTCCGGATCAAGGCCGAGCTGGTCAGCGACTTCTTTCACGCGATCGTAGCCGATCATCTCCGCAAATTTCACGGTAGCAACGTTGAGAGAATGGGTGAGCGCATCGCGGGCGGAAACAGTGCCATAAAATTCGCCTTCGTCGTTATCGGGAGTGTAGTCCTTGCCGTCAAAGGTGAATGTGGTGGGCTCGTCTTCGACAGTGGTTTCGGGCGTAATAATTGGCTGCAGGCCGGCGACGGAATTATCGAAAGCTGCGGCGTAAACGAATGGCTTAAATGAGGATCCCGGCTGTCGCCGCGCAAGAGCATGGTCAAGTTGGCTCTGGCCGTAATCGCGGCCTCCGACCAGAGCAAGAATTGCGCCGGTTTTGGGATCAAGCGCGACGAGCGCGACTTGCGGCTTCACGACCGGCTCATGCTTGCGCTGTTCCAAAGCATAGTGGCGAGCCAAACCATCGTCGACGACCTTCATGCCCTCGGTAACAGCTTCTTCGGCTGCCGATTGGAGCGCGGGATCGAGCGTGGTGTAAATGCGATAGCTCTGGGTGGTGAGGTCGGTTTGAGAAAATTGGTCGAGGAGCGAATCGCGGACCATGTCGACGAAATAGGGCGCGGAGCGACTGGGAGTCCCTCCCCCGACAAAATGCAACACTTCCTCGCGAGCGGCTTTTTCCTGAGTGGCGCTGATGTAGCCGTCTTCAAGCATCTGTTTCAAGACGCGGTCGCGTGCGTCATCGACGCGGTCGGGATGACGTTCGGCGGCGGTGTAGCGGTTCGGTGAACGAATGATTCCGGCGAGGAAGGCGCTCTGCGCCAGATCGAGATCACGGACATCGGTGCCGAAATAGGCTTCTGCAGCTTCTCCAAAACCACGAATGGCAAAGCTGCCGCGATTGCCGAGATAGATTTCATTGGCATAAAGCTCGAAGATTCGCTCTTTGCTGAAGCGATGATCCAGCTCGAGCGCGACCATGGTCTCAGCAATCTTGCGGCGCCAGACGCGCCTGGTGGAAAAGAAAAAGCTGCGCGCGACCTGCATGTCGATGGTGCTGGCGCCTTCGAGCATGCCCTGACCTTGGGAATTCCTGCGCAAATCGGCGATGGCGGCCCCAATGACACGAATGGGGTCGAGACCTCCGTGTTCGAAGAAGCGCTTGTCTTCGGCGGCGAGGACCGCATGAACGAGCACAGGAGGCAAATCTTCAAAGCGCACGACGCGGCGCTTCTCGCGGGAATCGTCGAAGAGATTGGTGAGCAGCGCCGGCTCAATTTGGGCGGAACTGACCGACAGGTTATCTGAAAGCAGATGGATAATCGAGATCGCCGTAGGCGAGAAATCGACGCGAATGGCGTTGCGTCCCTCGAAGTAGGAGCTCTGCGAAGGATAAATTTCAATCGAGGATTTTGTAGCTTCAAAGCGACCGGCTGAGCCGGGCACGTCGGCTTCGCTGTAGCCGTTGTTAATCAGATAGCCGGAGAGGTTTCCGGGCGAGAACTGCTCGCCAACAAAAATCTTTTCAGGCGCGGTAAAGATGTGCGAAGTGTGGCCGAAGACCTGGCCGGTAAGGCGCTGGTCGATCATATGACTGAAATAAACCCAGTAATATGTCCACACGCCGGCGGTGGCCAAAAGCGCACACAAGGCCAGCGCCAGAATGGTCAGTCCAAATCGAGATGTCCAGAAACCACGGGCAATGCGGATGCGCAATCTACCTCCGATTCGCCTGTCCGGGGACGCAAAATCGGAAGCTGGGTTGCGCCGCACAAAGAGGTTGGGCGGCGGTCGCCGAAAAGCTCCCCCGGAACCGTCCTTCTGATTCGACGACTATTTTAGATGGAAGCGTTGTACGCGTGAGGATGAA
>JASHRN010000096.1 GCA_030037335.1 Candidatus Acidiferrales bacterium
CATTTTTGGGCCCGTCGGGGCCATCATCATGGCGGTGGCGATTTTGATTTCGTGTTTCGGGTGCAACAATGGCTTGATTCTCGCCGGGTCCCGGATTTATTACGCGATGGCGAAGGACAAGCTGCTTTTCAGCTCTATCGGCACTGTGAATAAGCGGCATGTCCCGGGCGTTGCTCTGATTCTCCAGTGCACTTGGGCCTGCATTCTCTGCCTTTCGGGGACATACAACCAGCTTCTAGACTTTCTCATCTTCGCCGAATTGATTTTCTACATTCTCACGCTGCTAGGTTTATTTGTGTTGCGCCGCACACGCCCCAACATGGAGCGTCCCTATCGTGCGGTTGGTTATCCGGTGCTTCCTGCAATTTATATCGTCATGGCGGTGTTCTTGGAGATACAGTTGCTGCGTTATAAGCCGCAAAATACGTGGCCCGGGCTGATCATCGTTCTGATTGGCTTGCCGGTTTACGTGCTGTGGCGCTTTTTTTCGCGCAGTCGTCCTGAACAGACAGATGCGTAACCTTTAACTCGACTAGTGGAGGCGAGGAGTGGCCAGTCAGCTTTTAGCTAAGAAGCCGCTGAACGTCATCATGGCGGAAGCGTCGGACACGAGCGAGCATTCCTTAAAGCGTTCACTAGGCCCGGTCAATCTTATTACGCTTGGCATCGGCGCCATCATCGGGGCTGGCATCTTTGTGCTGACGGGCACCGCAGCGGCACAATTTGCTGGGCCTGCTATCGTTTTGTCATTCGTAGTCGCTGGCATTGGCTGCATTTTTGCTGGGCTGTGTTATGCCGAATTTGCCTCGATGATTCCCATTTCTGGCAGCGCTTACACGTATGGCTATGCGACAATGGGCGAAATCATCGCCTGGATTATCGGCTGGGCCCTCGTCCTCGAATACGCTTTTGGCGCGGCTACCGTAGCCGTGGGCTGGAGCGGTTACGTCACCGGGTTCCTAAGATTTTTCGGAGTTACGATACCTTTTAATCCCACGCCCAAAGGGCACATCACCCTCTTTGGCACCACATTTCCCGTTCAGTGCGATATCTTCGCGATGGCCGCGATCATCATAATCACCATCATCCTCGTCATCGGAGTGCGCGAGTCGGCCAATTTCAATAGCACCGCCGTCATCGTCAAAGTTTCCGTAGTCATTATCTTCATTGGTCTCGCCGTGGATTTTGCCTTCGGCCACTGGTCCCATATGACGGCCAACTGGCATCCCTTTATTCCGGCAAATCTAGGCCACTTTGGCCAGTTTGGTTGGTCTGGAATTATGCGCGGGGCCGGTGTCGTCTTCTTTTCCTATATCGGTTTCGACGCCGTCTCCACTGCGGCTCAGGAGTCTCGAAATCCGCAGAAGGACATGCCTTTCGGCATTCTCGGTTCGCTGATCATCTGCACCATTCTGTACATCATCGTTGCCGGCCTCTTGACCGGATTGAAGCCTTATGGGGCTCTGAACACGCCCGCGCCGGTTGCCGACGGCGCAGCGACCATAGGCGTGCAATGGGGCGTTTTCCTGGTCGACATCGGAGCCATCGCTGGTCTCGCTTCTGTCATGCTCGTCATGCTCCTTGGCCAGTCCCGCGTTCTTTACACCATGTCGCATGACGGCCTTCTTCCGCCATGGGTTGGTAGAATTCATCGTCGTTTCCGCACCCCTTACATTACGTCCATCGTGGTCGGGTGCTTCGTCGCTTTCCTCGCCGCCTTTTTTAATATTGTATTCTTAGCGAAGCTCGTCAGCTTGGGCACGCTGCTAGCCTTTACCATCGTATGCCTCAGCGTCTGGGTCATGCGCGTGAAGCAGCCTGACATCCCGCGCCCATTCCGTACGCCTTGGGTGCCGGTCATACCCATCCTCGGCATGATCGTCTCGCTGGCACTGATGCTGTCGCTCGACGCACCTGCTTGGATCGTCTTTGGATGCTGGCTCGTCTTTGGCTTGATCATTTATTTCTCCTATAGCCGCAAGCACAGCACTGTGCAGATGGAAAGCGCTGCCCAGTCGCGCCCTAAGGCGATTCGGTGACAAGCTCGAACAATGGAGGGGATGAATGGCGAGCCAACTTTTAGCCAAGAAGCCGCTGAATGCAATCCTGGCCGAAGCGTCTGAAACCGGCGAGCATTCGCTGAAGCGCTCTCTGGGGCCGATCAATCTGGTCACGCTGGGCATCGGCGCCATCATTGGCACCGGCATTTTCGTTTTGACTGGCCCGGTGGCGGCCACCGCAGCGGGACCTGCGATTGTTCTTTCGTTCATTGTCGCCGGCATAGGCTGCGTGTTCGCGGGATTGTGCTACGCAGAGTTCTCCGCTCTACTGCCGATTGCGGGCAGTGCCTATACGTACAGCTACTCCACTCTAGGCGAACTGGTTGCATGGATCATCGGCTGGGCACTCGTTCTTGAGTACGCCTTCGGCGCGGCTACGGTTGCGGTCGGTTGGGGCGGATACGTTTGCAGTTTCCTCCAAGACCTCGGCGTACCTTTTCCTGCATCTCTTTCCTATGCTCCGGGGACTGTGCTGGCTCAATATCACGGCCTCTGGCAACCTGTTATGTCGCTTCCGCATGAAGCGGTCCCGATGTTGTCTTCGCTGCCTCATGCCACTGCCCATTTCGATTTAGTGGCGTTTGTGGGCATCCTGCTGGTAACGGCGATTTTGGTGAAAGGCATCACGGAATCGGCAAACGTCAATACAGCGATCGTGATTATCAAAGTTTCGGTACTGCTGATTTTCATCGGGCTGGGCGCGATGTTCCTGGCCGGGCATCATGCCCTTGCCACGGCAAACTGGCATCCGTTCATCCCGCCGAATAAGGGCCATTTCGGCGAGTTCGGCTGGAGTGGTGTTTTGCGCGGTGCGGGAATCATTTTCTTCGCGTACATCGGATTCGATGCGGTATCCACCGCCGCGCAGGAGACCAAAAATCCCGCGCGTGACATGCCCATCGGCATCCTCGGTTCGCTCATCATCTGCACGATACTTTACATTCTGGTGGCCATTGTTCTCACTGGGCTCGCTTCTTACACGCAGCTCAACGTGGCTGACCCAATCGCTCTCGGTATCGACGTAACCGGTGTTCGGTGGGGTAGCTACCTCGTAAAAATCGGAGCCATCGGCGGGCTGAGCTCGACGATGATCGTCATGCTGCTGGGGCAAACGCGCGTCTTTTTCACGATGGCGCACGACGGCCTTTTGGGCAAATGGGCCTGCAAAGTGCATCCCAAGATGCGCACACCCTACATTTCGACGGCGCTTATCGGCGTTATCGTTGCTCTCCTCGCCGCATCGCTGCCGATTAGTAAGCTGGACGAGCTTACAAGCATCGGCACGCTGTTTGCGTTCACCGTGGTCAGTGCCGGAGTTTGGATTCTTCGCAGACAGCAGCCCAATTTGCACCGGCCGTTCCGGACCCCTTGGGTTCCTTTTGTACCGATTATGGGAATGGGCGTATCGCTGCTCATGATGGTCTCGCTCCATGGATTAACTTGGGAGGTTTTCCTGATCTGGCTGGCGGTGGGTCTGGTGATTTATTTCAGCTATGGCCGAAGGCACAGCACCGTACAGCTGGATATTAGCCGCGCCGCTGAGCCGCCTCGTTAGCCGGTGGCGTAAACAGAAATTGGATTTTGAAGTCCGCTGGTTTCTCGGAGTTGAAAATGAAGCAATTCGTTTTTTCTTTTCTCGCGGTTATTTTTGGAATGATTTGTGCCACTGGCTGTGCGCATGCGCAATCTGCGCGCCAGCCTCAAGTTTTTCAAACCAGCGCCGGGCCTGTGACGGTTGTTCCGATTTATCATGCCAGTTTGGTGATTGAAGCGGGAGGAAAGAACATTTACATCGATCCTGCGAAACCCGCGAATTTTTCCGGCTTGCCGCCCGCGGATCTAATTTTGATCACGCACGCGCACGGCGACCACATGGATCCGGGATCGATTTCCGCAATCAGCAAATCCGGGACGGAAATTTTCGCGCCGTCTTCCGTGGTGGAGACTGTCACCAGTGCGCATCCGATTTCCAACGGCGAAACGAAGACGTGGAACGACTGGACCATCGAAGCGATTCCCATGTACAACATCAAACGCGGGCCATCACCGGGCAAGCTTTACCATCCAAAAGGCTGGGGCAACGGATATGTTTTGAGTTACGGCGGAAAGAGATTTTATTTTTCCGGCGATACGGAAAATATCCATGAGATGCGCGCGCTGAAAAATATTTACGTGGCTTTCGTGTGCATGAATCTTCCGTACACCATGCCGCCCGACGAAGCGGCAGAAGCAGTGAAGGCTTTTCATCCGCAAATTGTGATTCCCTATCACTATCGTGGCTCAGACCTAAGCGTTTTCAAAAACGATTTGCAGGGAACGGGCATCGAAGTGCGCCTGCTGAATTGGTATCCGAAGTCCGACTAAGACTCACGCCCACATTCAAATATGAAAGTTTTCGATGCCATCTGAGGTTGGTTTCGTTGGCGAGCGGTGCCGATTTGGTCTAAACTGCGCAACTTATCGTGCGGAGGACAGAGATGCGACGGGAATCAGCAGATTTGTCATTATTGAAGCCGGCTAAAGAAAAGCCGTCAATGGCAGCCAGAATCGCAAAAATGGGTGCAGTTGCCTGTGCATTCCTGGTGTTTGCCATGGGAAGCGCAGCTCAGACGCAGCACGCGACGAGCCAATCTGCGGCGAAAAAAGAGACGGCTGCGACGAAGACGGTTGCGCGCACGGCGCCGAATTTGAAAACAACGCCAACTTTATATCTCGTCGGCTACGCGCACCTCGATACGGAATGGCGGTGGGAATATCCGCAAGTGATTTCGGAATATTTGCGGGACACGATGACGAAGAATTTCGCGCTGTTCCAGAAATATCCGCACTACATCTTCAATTGGACGGGCGCGAACCGCTACATGATGATGGACGAATATTTTCCGGCGGATTTCGCGAAAATCAAACATTACGTGGCGACAGGGAACTGGTTTCCGGCAGGTTCGTCGATGGAAGAAAATGATGTGAATTCGCCTTCGCCAGAATCCATCATCCGGCAGGTTTTGTACGGCAATGAATACTTCCGCCACGAATTTGGAAAAGCCAGCGAGGAATACATGCTGCCGGATTGCTTCGGGTTCCCGGCGGATTTGCCGAGCATTCTGGCGGCAGCAGGCGTTAAGGGATTTTCCACGCAAAAGTTGACGTGGGGCTCTTCGGCGCCGGCGGGCGGGCCGGATTCGCCGGAGGAGACGCCGGAGGGGACGCCGTTCAATGTTGGCACATGGATTGGGCCGGATGGACACAGCGTCATCGCTGCGCTGAATCCTGGCAGCTATGCGGGCGGCGTGAGCTACGATTTGACGAAGAGCGAACGGCCAGCGGACATTCGAAATTTTATCGATTGGCCGGCGCGCGTCGAACGCGATGGCAAAGTGAGCGGTGTCTACGCCGACTATCATTATTACGGCACAGGCGATATTGGCGGGTCGCCGGATGAAAATTCGGTGCGGCTGGTGGAAGAAATGGTAACGAAGAGCATGGGCGCGCTTCCTCCGCACAATCCTGATACAGACAGCGATGATGAAAATGCCGCTGGCGCACCGACGGGTCCGAAAGTGCGAATGGGCACGGGGCCGCTGCACGTGATTTCCTCCGATGCGGACCAGATGTTCAAAGACATTTTGAGCGAGCACTTGGAGGACGGACTGCCGACGTACAAAGGCGATATGGAATTGACGAATCATTCGGCGGGTTCGCTGACTTCGGAAGCGATGCACAAGCACTGGAACCGCGAAAATGAAAACTTGGCGCGCGCATCGGAAGCGACTTCGTTTGCAGCGGCGTGGCTCGGCGGGCGGGAGTATCCGCTGGCGCGGCTGAATTATGCGTGGCGGCTCGTACTGAGCGGCCAATTCCATGACATCATGGCGGGAACGGCGACGCCGAAAGCGTATACGTATTCATGGAACGATGATGTGATTGCGATGAATCAGTTCGCGCAAGTTTTGCAGAGCGCGACGAGCGCAGTCGCGTCGCAACTGGACACGGAAGGAAGGGGCACGGCGGTAGTAGTGTTCAATCCTCTTTCCGTCCAGCGGGAAGATGTGGTGGAAGCAAACATCAGGCTGCCGGCAGCGGCCGGTGTGTTCGTCATTGGGCCGGATGGGAAGGAAGTTCCGTCGCAGGAGGGAACGGACTTCGCGAATCCCGAAGCAGCAAGGCTGTTGTTCCTCGCCAAAGTGCCGCCGATGGGATTTGCAGTTTACCATGTTGTGCCCACAGACGTGCCAGTATCGAATATGTCTTCGGAGCTGAAAGTTACGCAAAATTCGCTCGAAAATGCGCGCTACAAGATTGGAGTGAATTCGGACGGCGACGTGACGAGGATTTACGACAAGAAACTCGAGCGCGAGCTGCTGTCGGCGCCGATGCGGCTCGCGCTTCAGTCGGAGACGCCCTCGTATTGGCCCGCGTGGAACATGGATTGGGCGGACCAGAGCAAGCCGCCACGAGATTATGTGGGCGGCCCGGCGAAGATTACCATTGCGGAGCGCGGGCCTGTGCGTGTGGCGTTGCGCATCGAACGCGAGGCGGAAGACTCGAAATTCGTGGAGACCATCCGACTTAGCGCCGGAGATGCGGGCAACCGCGTAGAATTCGCGAATGCGATCGATTGGAAATCGCGGCACGCGGCGCTGAAGGCGGAATTTCCGCTGACCGCGTCGAATGAAAACGCGACGTACAACTGGGGCGCAGGGACAATCGAACGGCCAACGGACAATGAAAAAACTTTTGAGATGGCGTCGCATCGCTGGTTCGATCTGACGGACAAGTCCGGCGATTTTGGCGTGACGATTTTGTCTGGTGCGAAGACAGGTTCGGACAAGCCGAGCGACAACACGCTGCGGCTGACGTTGCTGTACACGCCGGGAATCAACGATGCGGACCAGGAATATCGCGATCAGGGAACGCAGGACTGGGGGCATCACGAATTCGTGTACGGATTGACGAGCCACGCAGGGAGTTGGCAAGGATCGGATGCGGCGTGGCAGGCGTACCGTTTGGATGATCCGCTGATTGCATTCCAGAGCGATGCGCATGCGGGCGCGCTGGGGAAAAGCGTTTCCCTACTAAGGGTGAGCAGCGATGATGTGCGCGTGATGGCGTTCAAGAAAGCGGAGCAGGGAAGCGACGCAGTGGTGCGTGTGGTGGAGATGAGCGGAAAACCTGAAAGCGATGTGCGATTGAAGTTTGCTGCGCCGGTCGAGAGCGCACGGGAAATTAACGGGCAGGAATTGCCTGTGGGTGCAGCAACCGCTGCGAACGGCGAACTGGTGGTGAATTTGAAACCGTACGAAATCAAGAGCTTCGCAGTGAGCCTTGCAGCGCCGCGCGCAAAGATCACGCCGCCGGTATCGCGAGCCGTGATGCTGCACTATGATCTGGCCGCAGCGACGAACGACGGCGCGAAAGCGGCGGGGGCAGGCGCTGGGTTTGATGACGCGGGAGATTCGTACGCAGCAGAGATGCTGCCAGCGAGAATTTCGTACAGCGGCGTGGAATTTCAGCTGGCTCGTGCGGCCACTGGAATGAAGGATGCGGTTGTTGCGCGCGGCCAGACGATTGGACTTCCCACGGGCGATTACAATCGCGTTTACATTTTAGCCGCGGCGGATGGCGATCAGCAGGGAACGTTCAAGGAGGGCGCTGAAGCGCGAGATTTTACAGTGCAGGATTGGAGGGGGTTTGTTGGGCAGTGGTACGACCGTACATTCACGATGGAACCTGTGCCGATTCCCGCAGAGCCGGATGCGAGCGACACAAGTGAGCTCGCTCAGAGATTGCGGCAGCGGATTGCGTATTTGCAGAAAAATCCGGAGACACTGCCGCATTATGCGAGCATCACGCCGGGATTCATCAAGCGCGCTCCCATCGCGTGGTTCGCTTCGCACTGTCACGATTCGAACGGAGCGAATGTGCCGTACACGTATTCTTATCTGTTCGCATATGAAATGGAGCTCCCGAAGGGTGCGCACACGCTGACGCTGCCGGACAACGACAAGATTCGCGTTTTTGCGGTTACGGTGGCACGGGACGGCGCGCAGGTGCGGCCAGCGGAGCCGCTCTACGACACGACGGCAGACATCACCGGGCAGGAATAAAACGACCGTTTGTGAATTTCATTGTAACGCCGATAACGCGCACGGCTGAAGATGCAAGGCTTATTCGGACTTTTGCGATGATTTTAATGTAGTTGTCATCTGGTATTTACAGTCCTAGCTTAGGCTAGTAGAGTTTTCCATTCCATGTCGACTCCTGGCGTAACAGTCGAAGCAGCCGCAAAAACAGAGGAAAAACGGGCAAAGCCACCGGCGCGCCCGTATTCCGGCGCGCTCGTCGTTGTGGAGGGCATCGACGGCTCAGGGAAGAGCACCCAATTGCATTTGCTGAAACGCTGGCTGGAAGTTGGTGGATACAAAACGTATTTCACGGAATGGAATTCTTCGCCGCTGGTGAAATCAGCGACGCGCCGGGGGAAAAAGCGGCATTTACTCACGCCAGTGACGTTTTCGCTGATTCATGCTGCGGATTTCGCGGATCGTTATGAGCGGCAGATTCTGCCCTTGCTGCGGAGTGGGCATTTGGTTCTCGCGGACCGCTACATTTATACGGCGTTTGCGCGGGATGGTGCGCGCGGATGCCCTGTCGAATGGCTGCGCAATTTGTATCAGTACGCTGTGATTCCCGATGTGACCTTTTACTTTCGTGCGCCGCTGGAAGTGGCGATCCGAAGGATTTTGAGCGGGCGTCCCCGGCTGAAATATTACGAGGCGGGTATGGATCTGGGTTTGTCGCTCGATCCGATAGAGAGCTTCACGAAATTCCAGGGTCTCACGCTGGCGCGCTATAACCAGATGGTGCAGACGGATAATTTTGTTTTGATGGATGGGACTTTGCCGGTGCACCAGCTGCAACAGAAAATGCGCGACGTTGTGGGTGGGCACATTGAACTGAAACGATTCAAGAATGGTACCTAAAGGATGAGCGAGCTAGGCAAACGAGCTGCAGAGACGGAGAGCGAGCCCGAATCCGTCAGGAGCGCAGCAGCGAGCCCAAACGGCGCAGATTCCTGGACGACGGACACGGCAGCAGCGCGCGTCGCCGTCGGGCTGCCAACACGTGACCGCAGTGAGCTGAGCGGGCACTTGATGGTCCTGGAGGGCACGGACGGTTCGGGACGCTCGACGCAAATCGCCTTACTCACGGAATGGCTCGAATCACAGGGATTTGCCGTGCAGACGATGGGACTTCGGCGTTCATTTCTGATTGCGAAGGATATCGACAGTTTACTGGCAAAAAATTCCGTCACCCGCTACACGCTGGCGTTGATGTACGCAACGGATTTTTTCGATCAGCTCGAGAACCGGATTCTGCCGGCTCTCCGTTCTGGAATGATTGTTCTGGCGGACCGTTATTATTACACGCTGATTGTACGCGCGGCAGTTCGGGGGCTCGATCATGATTATTTGCACCGGATTTACGACTTGGCGCTTCCTCCCGATCTGACGTTTTTCCTCAACGTGCGCCCGCAAATTTCTTTTGAACGGGAATTTCAGAAATCCCCTGCGATCAGCTTCTGGGAGGCCGGGCGCGATCTCCATCTATCGGATGACCTCTATGATTCGTTCATCAGCTATCAAACCATGATTCGCAAGGAATTTGTTGCGCTCGCAAAGCATCACGGATTTACGACGCTGAACGGCGAAAACCCAATTCGCACCGTGAATGCCGACTTGCGAAAACGCATTGCTTCTTACCTGGGCATCAAAAATATCCGATACAAGCCCTCGCATGCCCTGGTTCACCTCTGGCAATAAGTTGGCTTGCTCCTTTCGCATCGCCGCGATTGACGCAGGATCCAACGGGATCCGTATGGCCGTCGCAGAGGCGAGATCGTCATCTGAGATTGAAATCGTGGATTCGGTACGCGAATCGGTGCGGCTTGGCCATCGCGTGTTTACGGTTCGGCGATTCAGCCGGCTCACCATAAAAGAGGCGGCTCGGGCGTTTCGAAGATTTCGACGGCTGCTGGATGGGTATCAAGTTCAGCAGTACAGGGCGGTAGCGACCAGCGCGGCGCGCGAGGCAAAAAACCGCGATGCGCTTTTGCGTCGAATTCGCCGTGACTCAGGAATCGCGCTGGAAGTCATCGGCTCAGCCGAAGAGTCGCGGCTTGTACGCCTGGCGATCCTCAAGGCGGTCGGAGAAAAAATATCGCCCCGATGGATTGTTGATCTAGGCGGAGGAAGCCTGGAAATCAGCTTGCTTCGCAAGCGCAAGCTGGAAAAAGCCATGGCGTTGCCGCTGGGAACGGTGCGATTGATGGAGATGCTGCGAATTGGCGGAGCGTTCACGGAAGAGCAGTACGAACGCGTGGAGCATCGTATTCTTTCGCTCCTTCAGAGTATTTGCCCAAATGTTCCGAATGTTGCGGGTGGCATCGCGGCGGGAGCCGGAGGGAATGCGGAAGCATTCGCGCGCATTTTCCCTGGACCGGCGCTGAACGGCATTCCCTCAGTCAATTTACGGCTCCTCCGTGAGCGGTTGTGGAGCATCCTGAGTTTGGATATCGACGAGCGCATGGAGGAGTTCCGCGTACGGCGCGATCGGGCGGAAGTTCTGGGAGTGGCGGCAATTGTGTTCAGCGCGCTGTCGCGGCATCTGAAGCTGCGAACCATGCTTGTGCCTGGCGTCGGGGTGAAGGAAGGCATTTTATGGGACCTGAGCACAGCGCATTTCGCGGCGATATCGCCAGAGGCGTATGCCGTTCGTTTCCGGCCTTTGCTGCGTGAAGTGCGCCGTGTGGCCTTGCGTTTCCGTTGTGATGTGACACATGCCGAGCACGTGCGTAAACTGGCGGCAGAGCTGTTTGATGGATTCGCGCCGGTGCACCATCTCCCAAATCACTTGCGTTTGCCGCTCGAAATTGCAGCGATGTTGCACGAAATTGGACGCGTCATCGGGGCGCGGTCTTCGCATAAACACGGCGAGTACATTATGCGCCACACGGAAATTGCGGGACTCACCGAAATAGATCGTCGCATGGCCGCATGCCTGATTCGGTATCAGGGCGACGCCGAACCTGATGCTTCGCACAAGCTCTATTCCTCCCTCAGCACGCGACAGCGGCATCAGGTTTGCGGTCTGGCGGGGATTTTGCGCATCGCGATCGCTCTGAATGGAGAGAGACAGCAATTATTGAAAGATATGCACGTGGAGATGCGGCGCAGGCAGGTTCGCATTCGTGTTAATCCCGCGGATGGCTCGCCGCTGCGAGTTCGTACCCTGCGCAGGGCTGCCGGGTTACTTGAGCAGGAGTTCGGCTGCCGCGTAAGCTTTGGCCGTTTGCGCACAAGACAACGGCGGAACGGCAGCGTGTCTCGTTCGCAGCGCGCAGCCTGAAATCATTGGCAGGTTAGCGGCTTGCATCTCATTGCCGCGCCGGGGAGAATCAATTCAATGATGATACTGCACCTGTTCCGCCACGGAATCGCCATTGACCGCGAAGACCCTGCCTGCCCCTCGGAACACGATCGCTTTTTGACTCCAAAGGGCATCGCCAAGACCCAGGCGGCGGCGCAGGGCTTACGTGCGATTGGGCTTAAACCGAATGTAATCTTGACGAGCCCTCTTCTGCGCGCTGTCCAGACAGCGGAGATCGCCTGCGAAGCTTTCGGTTATCCGGTGAAAAAATTGCGGAAAATTGATGCGCTGAAGCCTGACGGCAAGCCTGCTGACTTGTTCGACGAACTTTCGGGGCTTAAGGCTGAGGAAGTTTTGTGCGTGGGGCATGCGCCGAATCTGGACGAAGTGATTGCTTTCGCGATTGGATGTCACACGGCGGCCACGTCGTTGAAGAAAGCGGGACTCGGCTCGATCGAGATCGAATCGTTTTCTCCGCCACACGGAACTATTGTTGGGATTTATTCGGCGAGAACTTTGCGCTTTTTAGGAGATTGAATACTGCGGGAAACCTACGCTGCGGTTGTTTTTTCCCTTGGCTGCTTTCCTTCGAGCGCACGAAGCGGCGCGCCGGCCGCCCCAGGAGTGATAACAATCGCGCGTCGGCAGGCGATTTCGAGTAGGTGCTTCGCAGTGGCGAGCTTTGAGAGCAGTGGTTCCTCACCATCGAAGCCGTAAGCGCGAATCATCAGCCCTTCGAGAGTCACGTCCACGTGGATTTTGCGAATCACATTGGGCGCCTGCTCAAAGGCATTCGCGAGGCGCAGAATTCCCGCAAGAAGCAGCGTTGCCTGCTGAAAGGCTGAGGGAAGTCCGCTGAATTCCTTGTGCTTCGCCTGCGGCAGCGCCTTGCGATGATAACGTGCGACCACGGCCATTAATTGCAGTTCCGCGGGCTTCCATCCAAGCGGCAGCGGAAGTTTGCGGATCAAACGGTAGGAGCTCTTGTGATGGCGCCTATCGCCTTCGACTCGCCCGGAATCCTCAAGGAGAGCAGCGGCCTGGACGATATAGCGCGCCCGGTTGGTTACCATCCCAACCGTGAACCCGGCTGCATCGAGCGCATCGAACAAATCGGCTGAGAGAGCTGCGACGCGCTGCTGGTGAACGAATTCCGGCGTGCGAAAGCGGGACCACGCGGCGAGCTCTGCCAGAACAGCCTTTTCCTGATCCACGTCACTGGGCAACGTTTCCCGCCACGCGCACCAAAGAGAGTTTTTGCCGCACGTTTCTGAGGTGTACTTCTTTAAACGTCTTTTCCTTTCGCTATTGATCACGGATTTCCACACAGCTTTTGCTTCCCGGCTAACCGCAGGTTTTAGCGCGACGAGTTTGCCCCAAAGTACGTCGAGATCGTGAATTTCTCCGAGCAGATTCTGCAATTCCTTTGCTTGCCCGCCCCACTTTGCTTGTAACAGTGGCAGGAAATTTTCCGCGGTGTAGCGCAGCTTCTTCAGAGCGACGCGCGTGCGGTGATAAGCAATTTTCGAGCGGCTGCGCATAGCGAAGCGGTGGCGCTGATACGCTTCCTGCCACTGTTCCAGCGCGACGTATCTCAATTCCGGTCCGTCGGGCAAGAAGAAATCCGAGCGCGGAGTCAATTCCGCGGCCCAGGATTTCCATTTTTGCTGGTCGAAGCTATTAAGGGCGTCGATGGCTTCCTGCTTGAAGGTGTCGCGTTCCGCTGTAATGGAATTGCGAAGCGCGAGGCCGGTTTTATCCCTGGCAATTTCGAGCTTCTCAAGCCACTCAAGAAGAACGTCGCAGTCGCGCAGACCTCCCAGGCTCTTGAGGAGTTTTTTCGCCGCGCGCTTCATCTTCTTCCAGTCAGGGTGAGGATCAAATCGTGAAAGTGCGTCTTCAATGGAAAGGCAACGTCGTAGGGCCGTACGCAAATCGTGAACGTTGTCGGGTGATAAGTCCTGAGCGGCCTTTTTTCGTTGCTTGAGGACGCGAGGAACCCAGTAGGCCAGGCCAGCTTTAGTACTTGCGGGAGCGGCTTTTTGATCCCCGGCTTTATCTTTCCTGCGCATCGCGTATTCTTCTAATATCCCTGAGTGTTCCACGATGTAATTATGCTAAGCCTTTTCAATAAGTTAGCGGCTTCCCGATTACCTTCGTTATTCCTTTAGAATTCGGGCTGAAGGTCCGGTTTGGCAGACGATCCAAAACTTGCCCCAAGGGAGTCGCGGTCTCCACCGACTTTCCATGAAGAACGATCGAAACCGCGGGATACCCTAGCATAACCTGCCCGGGAATGGTAGCGGGCTCTGCTGGCCGGCCGAAACGCCTTTTCCTACGGGGATTGCGGGTTCATAATTTCCCTTCGGTTTCTCAGGTTCGCATGCTCAAGGGGGTGGAAACCTTTAATGAAAGAGGCAAAAGAACGAAAAGCAGGGCGCGAAATTCTGATCATCGATATCGGAGGCACGCACGTCAAAGTGCTGGCCAGCGGCCAGCGCAGCCCGCGAAAGATGGTTTCGGGGCCGAACATGACTCCTGCGAAGATGGTTCAAGACGTGAAAAGCATGACCAAAGGCTGGAAGTATGACGTTGTTTCGATGGGTTATCCCGGGCCGGTGGTTTTGGGAAAACCGCTGCATGAACCCTGCAATTTGGGTAATGGTTGGGTGGGATTCAATTTCGGAAAAGCTTTTGACCGCCCCGTGAAAATCGTTAACGACGCCGCAATGCAGGCGCTCGGCAGCTACCGCGGCGGACGGATGCTTTTTCTTGGCCTTGGAACCGGATTAGGCTCGGCGATGGTGGTTGATGGAATTGTTCAACCAATGGAGCTGGCACACTTGCCCTATAAAAAAGGGAAGACGTATGAAGATTACATTGGGCTGCGCGGCCTCGAGCGTTCAGGCAAGAAGAAATGGCGGCGCCACGTGACGGATATTGTAGAACGTTTGCAAGCGGCGCTCGAACCGGATTATGTGGTTATCGGCGGCGGTAATGCGAAAAAACTGAAAAAGCTGCCTAAGGGCACCGAGCTCGGAGATAATGCAAACGCATTCCGCGGAGGATTTCGTCTTTGGAAAGGCGAGCAAGCGAAGATCCCTGCGCGCGCCAAAAAAACAAATTCGTCCGCGAATTCATGAAATCATCCTTCTCAATTTGATGCGGATACCGTATTTTTTGAAGCACACCGCTCAGAAGAGCGGTACAACTTCGCTATAGAATAGCGAATCGAAACTGTCGGCCTCAGGTTCTCACGTTCCGCTTCCAGCTTGTGGGAATCGCTCGCAATTCGACGAGGTGAAACTAGCTTGAGATGACGCAAGCGAAACGATGAAGCAAATTGCTGACGAAAGGTTCTCTGGAATGCGGGTATTTGCCTGTTCTTTTCTAATGCTGTTCTTCGGGGTCGCTCCGTTGTTTGGAGCCGCTCCGCAATCCTGTCCTGCTGGTAAACCTGTGACTTCATTCAATCTGCTTGTTAAGCCTGCGCAAGGAGGCACAGCGCTGCCGCTTGGAGAGATCAATTTAATCGAACCGGGCGACAAGTTGGAGTACGTTCCTGCCAGCATGCTTGCTAAATCCAAGAGCAAAGGCGGCACCGACGCAAAATCCAAAAGTCCCAAGTCTGCGAAGCCGGCTGAGCCGCCGAAGCCGAAAGGCCCGTCTCGAGTGGCCATCCTTCTAGCTTCCGCGACGGGTGCTAACGCCGGTCACATCGAAGTTCTCGAAGTGAAGCCGGCGAGCGTGCCACAGGAGTGGAGCGTGCCCGTGCGCACGTCGGTCGTCGGTCTCGTGTACGGACCGGATGGCCTCAGCGAGCATAAGATCGACAAATTCGTGAAGAACGATCCCGAGTTGGTGCTCAAGCTCACCGACTATGTTGAGCAGACCTCGAAGATGGAGGCGCTGGTCACTGTTCTCTCAAAATACCAGCAGTCTGCGCCGGGAACGAGCAATTTGCAGGCGTCGCTTGCGGAATTTTCCTCGCAGTACGGGGTTACGATGCCTGCCGTTAGCAGCGGCGAAAGTTCAGACCAGCAAACGACGCAGTTGCTGCAAGCGCTGAATCCGGCATTTTCCAGCGACCCGCTCGGGCAATCGGTAACAGCGCAGTCGACCGGCTTGGCCGCTTCCGTAGCAACTTTTTTTATGGGTCCTCAGTTTGGCGTCATCGCGGGCGGTACGGTGATCTTGCACGATCTGCACACAATGATGTTCCCGCGCGCCGAATTTCGTGCAGCATTTGCAACGCCGCTGGCCTCTTCAGGAATGAACTTGTGCACTGGGAAAGCGGCGGCATCCAAACAGCACACGCAGGTCGCATATCTTTGGGCTCTGCCGGTTCCCAACGCGGAAGCGCCCTCGATTCATCTCTCGCAAACAGTTCACATTCCGGTGAACTGGAAATCGACGGTGGAAGCGACTA
Source organism: Candidatus Acidiferrales bacterium (assembly GCA_030037335.1). GTDB lineage: Bacteria > Acidobacteriota > Terriglobia > Acidiferrales > UBA7541 > DAHUXN01. The sequence goes on from JASHRN010000096.1 coordinate 15,916, forward strand.
GCGCTACGGTAGCTCAATTGAAGCTGGTTCCCAGAGTTCGTGATTGGCATCTGGTGTCATCTGCTGCAGACGTTCCCGTACCAGTCAGCGCGAGCGTCGGGCCACACAGCGATTTCTTGGCGATCGATCTCACACACGCAAAAATCCCTGTGGGCGAATATCATCTTGTGGGCAAATGGGATTGGACGCCTATCACGATTGGCGGCAGCGTCGACGTCATGAATTTCGCCGATTACTCGACGGTCATGCTTTCGCCTTCATCGCGTGATGCTTTGGTGACTGGAGCAGGCCCGGTCACGCTTGAGCTCAGCGGCACCGATTTTGAATTTGTGAATGAAGTTGCGCTACTGCACGCCATGAAAACGGATCCGCTCGCTGAGCGGCTCCCATTCTCGCTGCCGGCTGGCGAAGAGGGTGGACCGCAAAAGAGCATGTCCGCTGACCTGGATACCATCCATCTCGCGCCCGGGCCGTATCTTCTGCGCTTAAGCCAACTCAACGGGAAAACGCGCGATATTCCGGTCACTATACATCCGGCAAATCCTGTTCTGGACGATCTACCTGTACGTGTGAATCTAGGACAGCCTCAGCAGACCATCAGTCTCCGCGGCACTTCACTCGACCATATCGAAAAGATCACCAGTACGGACGCGGTCTGGACGCTCTCGACGCCGATTGCGAATTTGATAGGCTCGCAGGAACGGGAGGCAACCATTCAGCTGAGTGCCAAAGTCAAAAAGGGCGCGCTCATCGATGCCAAAGTCTTCATCGATGGAATTGAAAAGCCGATGGATATTAGCGGCATTCTGCGCGTCGCCGGGCCACGCCCGAGAATCCTGAGCGCCAGAAAATCCTTTGCGTCTGGGGGAGGAGTTGAGCTGCACGACGAGGAGATACCTGCCCGTTCCGAAGTGAGCTTCGCCATTCAGGGCGAACATTTTGATTCGCGCTCACGTTTGCATCTCGAATGCGAATCTCCCGACGATACCTTGCAGCCTTTGAATTTGACTCCGGGAGAACGCGACGGCGCGGACGCGCTTGATTTCGCAGGGGGCAGGACTCTGTTCCTCTCCATGAATGCCGGTGCTGTAGGACAATCCGGCTGCAATCTCATAGCAACGCTCACCGAAGTCGATACGGGCACCTCCGATCCGTTTTCTCTGGGTACGGTAGTTCATTTACCGCGAATCGATAAATTCACGCTCACGGATGAAAAAATCGGCGATTCCGTCTATGCAGGGATTCTGAGCGGTGAAGACCTTCAGACCATCTCCGGAACAGGATGGGATGCGAAGACATCTGAACCCGTGCAAGAGATTCCCACTCCCGTTCCCGGCGATTCTCAGGAGCAAACTCTGAAAATCGCCATGCCATGGCCTCCGCCAAACCCTCATGCCGTTCTGTACGTTTGGCTCACAGGCGAAACCGAAGCCCGTCCCACAGACATCAAATACCAGTGAACATGCGCGCGAGGCCTAGGCGTATTTCGGAATACGCGAAACAGCAGGTCCTTAGCGGGAGGGCGGCAGATGTCCGACGGCTCGAAAGACAAAGCCAATCTGAAAAAGATATTCAAGTTTTCATGGATTATCGTGGTGATTGCCGCGCTTGTTGTGGGCGGAATTTTTTATTCGCGCTGGCAGGAAAATCAGGACATTGAAGCCAAAGCAGCAGAGAAACAGCGGGAGCACGCGCGCGAAGTCGCGGAGGCTATGGGCGGAAGCAGCTTTGAAATTATGAATTTTTATGCCGCTCCGGGCGCGATTCATCGCGGCGATTCGACCGAAATTTGCTACGGCGTGTCCAACGCGAAAAGCGTGGAAATCGTTCCGAAGCTCCCCGAGGACACATGGCCTTCGCTCAGCCGCTGCATTGCCACCGAGCCAAAGAAGACCACAACCTATACACTCACGGCCGTCAATGATAAAGGTGAGAAAAAATCCGCCACGCTGACCATCGAAGTGCAATAAACATCTGCAATAAACATTTCTTAGAGCGTAGCAAGGCAATACTGAGCAGCGTTTTGCTTGACTCGCGACGCGTGGGATTGGAAAATGCGCGCCGAGATCATTCAGCAATTCGCGCAGCTTTGAACGCACAGCGATCTCGCCGAGGCCAGCCGATGCAGATACCCGCAACCGATCGCCGCAGCTTTCTCAGCGCCTGTTCCAAGCTAGGTCTTGCTGGAACGCTCTTTCCTGGCGTGCTTTGGGCTATGGCCGAGGGCGAACCGAAGAAAATCACTGTGGATATGATCAGCCAGGCCGCAGTAATCGCCGATGTGCCTATTCCTGACGAAGACCGCGAAATGATGCTGCGCAATTTGCAGGATTCCGTGAAGGGTTACGAAGACATTTACAACCTGCATATGGAGAATGGCGTGCAGCCTGCAATGATTTTCGATCCATTTGTCACGACCGACGCGAAATTTGAAAAAATCAAGCATCCCATGCGAATGTCGCCGTCGCTTCCGAGCCGCCCGGTTCCAAAACACATCGAAGATGTAGCATTCGCCACCGTGCGCGAACTGGCCGACCTGCTGCGCTCACGCAAAATTTCTTCCACGAACTTGACGCAAATGTATCTGGCGCGGCTGAAACGCTATAATCCGCTGCTTCTTTTTTACATAACGCTCACCGAAGATCGTGCTCTGGCGCAGGCTCGCGAAGCCGACCGAGACATTGCCGCGGGAAAATATCGAGGGCCTCTGCACGGCATTCCCTGGGGCGCGAAGGACCTGCTCGCCGTCAAGGGCTATCCAACCACATGGGGTGCCGCTCCGTACAAAGACCAAATGATCGATGACGACGCAACAGTCGTAAAGCGCCTCGATGCCGCGGGCGCGGTCTTAGTTGCGAAGCTCACGCTTGGCGCTCTCGCGGAGGGCGATCACTGGTTCGGCGGCGTGACGCGCAATCCATGGAATCCGCAGCAAGGCTCGAGCGGCTCCTCCGCCGGCCCTGCTTCCGCGACGGCTGCGGGATGCGTCGGATTTGCTATCGGCTCCGAGACGCTTGGATCAATTTCGTCGCCGAGCACGCGATGCGGCTGCACGGGCCTGCGTCCGACTTTTGGGCACGTGCCGCGCACGGGTGCGATGGCGCTTTCGTGGAGCCAGGACAAGCTGGGGCCCATTTGCCGCGCCGTCGAAGACTGTGCGCTCGTGCTCGACGTGATTCAGGGTCCCGACGGCCAGGACCGCTCCGTTCAGCCTGCCGCTTTCAATTGGGATTCGCAGCAGGATTGGCGCAAGTTCCGTGTGGGCTTCCTCGAATCCGAATTCAAATTCGACCGCACCGCTCTGGAAGAGCGCGTAAAGAATTTCCACGGAATCACCGATGCCGAAAGAGAGCAATTCATCGCCTCCGCAGAATACGACCAGAAATTCAACGATGCGGCTCTTGCGGAATTGGGCAGAATGGGCGTGAAACTGACGCCTGTGGAGTTTCCCCAAATGCCTTACCAGCCGATGGTAACCATCCTGAACGTTGAAGCGGCCGCGGCATTCGATGAGCTAACCCGCTCCGGTCGCGACAAGCTGATGGTCGAGCAGGGCCCGGGCGGATGGCCGGATACGTTCCGCTCGGCACGTTTTGTACCGGCTGTCGAATACGTCCAGGCAAACCGCGCTAAGTTCTTGGCAATGCAGGGGGTAGCAAAAGCGATAGAAGGCTATGACGTCATCGTCGCACCAACAAACGGCGAGCAGCTCACCGTCACCAATCTAACCGGCCACCCCGCACTCATTTTGCCGAATGGATTTCGCGGAGGCGATGCTCCTCCAGCCGGCAAGGGCCCTGATGGAATGGTAGGGAACTATGGCGGTCCAAATACGCCCGTTAGCCTTACTTTTCTGGGCCAGCTATACGGCGAAGCCAAGTTGCTTTGTCTCGCCCGCGGATATCAGAGTTCAACCAAGTTTCAGTTGCGCCATCCGCAATTGAGCTTAGGGTGAGAGCGTTGGTAACTTCAAGCAGGTAATAGAATTACCAATCCATCCGTCTTGTAAGGATTTTCCCTCCGGTGAGCTAAGGGTTTTCCTGTATAGCGCTTCTCCTGCTTTTCCTATAGAACTTTCAAGGCGTTACTTGCGCTTTTTCTGCGCGACAGCATGTAGCAGTTCCGTTGCGGATTTTTCCCCTGTTGCCGGTGAGGGATGGACCACACCCGCGTTCTGATTGTCGATGACCATGAAATCTTCCGAAGGGGCCTTCGCTCCCTTCTCGAATCGCGTGGCGAATTCGATATCGTCGGCGAGTGCATCAACGGCTTGGAAGCAGTCGACAGAGCTAGGGAATTACGGCCGGACATTATAGTGATGGACGTAAGCATGCCCCAGATGGACGGGCTCCAAGCTGCCCGCCTGATCCGCAATGAACAATCCGACACTAAGATCATAATCCTCAGTCAGCACGATTCCGCACAAATGCTCTCCGCAGCTCTTGAGGCCGGCGCGAGCGCCTATGTAACGAAATCGCAAGTAGCCCGCTCGCTCTTCAGCGCTCTGGAAGCAGTTCTCCAGGGCAAGCCGTTCTCATGGAACGGGGGGAACGGCGGTGAGGGTCGGTTCAACCCTACACCTACAGCAAAGTCTGAAGCCAAGTAGTTGTTCTTCTGGAGATTTCTATGAGTCGAACTGAATCCAGCGCGATGGCGGCGAAAGCAGCTCAACTTACTACAAAGACCACGTCCAAAGCGAATGGCCATGTGCAAGAAGGCGACCTAGGTCTGATTCTCAGCGCACTGCAGAGCATGCGAGACGGGGATTTCTCGGCCCGCCTTCCCGGTTCCTGGACCCAGCTTCCGGGAAAAGTTGCGGACACTTTCAATGAGATCGTTTCTACCAACCAGCAGATGGCTCAGGAATTGAAGCGCGTTGGACAGGCCGTCGGAAAAGAAGGCAGGACGCGCGAGCACGCCAAATTCCGCGGGTCGCATGGAGCGTGGGGCGAGATGGAAGTGTCCGTTAACTCCCTTATTGAAGACCTGCTGCGACCTACAAACGAGATGACGCGCGCCATTGCTGCCGTCGCGCAGGGCAATCTGGCGGAAACTGTACGCCTGGACGTTGCAGGGCGGCCGCTCGAAGGCGAGTTCCTGCGCTCGGCTATGATCGTCAACACGATGATTCAGCAGTTGAGCGTTTTCACCGCTGAAGTGACGCGCGTGGCGCGCGAAGTAGGCACGGATGGCAAACTCGGCGGCCAAGCCGTAGTCCCCGGCGTCGCCGGCACTTGGAAGGATCTGACCGATTCCGTGAACTCCATGGCCAGCAATCTCACTGGTCAAGTCCGCAACATTGCCGAAGTGGCGACTGCCATCGCTACCGGCGACCTCTCGAAGAAAATCACTGTCGACGTTCGTGGCGAGATTCTCCAGTTGAAGGAAGCCATCAACACCATGGTGGATCAGTTGCGCTCCTTCGCCTCTGAAGTGACGCGCGTGGCGCGCGAGGTTGGCACGGATGGCAAGCTCGGCGGCCAGGCCGTCGTTCCTGGCGTCGCAGGCACTTGGAAGGATTTGACCGATTCCGTGAACGCCATGGCAGGCAACCTTACTGCTCAGGTTCGGAACATCGCCGAAGTTACCACCGCTGTCGCCCGTGGCGACCTCTCGCGGAAAATCACGGTCGACGTGAAGGGCGAGATTTATCAGTTGAAGGACACCATCAACACCATAGTGGACCAACTCAACGCTTTCGCCGGCGAAGTGACCCGCGTGGCGCGCGAAGTCGGCACCGAAGGCCGCCTCGGCGGTCAGGCCAACGTGCCCGGAGTTGCGGGTACCTGGAAAGATTTGACCGACAATGTGAACTTCATGGCCAGCAACCTTACCGGCCAGGTGCGCAACATCGCTGAGGTCGCCACGGCCATTGCGACCGGCGATCTTTCGCGAAAAATTACCGTCGACGTTCGCGGGGAAATCCTCCAGCTGAAAGAAACGCTCAACACAATGGTGGATCAGCTGAACCGGTTCGCCGGCGAAGTGACCCGCGTGGCGCGCGAAGTCGGCACCGAAGGCCGCCTCGGCGGTCAGGCCAACGTCCCTGGCGTCGCCGGCACGTGGAAGGATTTGACCGACTCGGTGAATTCTATGGCCGGAAACCTTACCGGCCAGGTTCGGAACATCGCCGAAGTCACCACCGCCGTGGCGCGCGGCGACCTCTCGCGCAAAATCACTGTGGACGTGAAGGGCGAAATTCTCGAGCTGAAGAACACCATCAACACCATGGTCGACCAGCTGAATGCTTTCGCTGGCGAAGTGACACGCGTGGCCCGCGAAGTCGGCACCGAAGGCAAACTCGGCGGCCAAGCGCAAGTCTCCGGCGTCGCGGGAACCTGGAAAGACCTTACGGACTCCGTCAATTTCATGGCCAGCAACCTGACCGGCCAGGTTCGAAACATCGCGGAAGTGGCTACTGCAGTCGCGCGCGGCGACCTGTCGCGCAAAATCACCGTGGACGTGAAGGGCGAAATTCTCGAGCTGAAAGACACTCTCAACACGATGGTGGATCAGTTGCGCGCTTTCGCATCCGAAGTGACGCGCGTGGCGCGCGAAGTAGGCACGGATGGCAAACTCGGCGGCCAAGCCGTAGTCCCCGGCGTCGCCGGCACGTGGAAAGACCTCACCGACTCGGTCAACTCCATGGCCAGCAACTTGACCGCGCAAGTCCGCAACATCGCTGAAGTTTCGACGGCCATCGCGACGGGCGACCTCTCGAAGAAAATTACCGTAGACGTACGAGGCGAAATTTTGCTGCTGAAAGAAACCATCAACACGATGGTGGATCAGTTGCGCTCGTTTGCCGCTGAAGTGACGCGCGTCGCGCGCGAAGTCGGCACGGAAGGACAGCTTGGAGGACAGGCCGACGTGCCAGGCGTCGCGGGCACATGGAAGGATTTGACGGACTCGGTAAACTCCATGGCTGGAAACCTTACGGGTCAGGTGCGCAACATTGCCGAAGTCACGACGGCTGTGGCCAGCGGCGACCTCTCGCGCAAAATCACCGTGGACGTGAAAGGCGAAATCCTCGAGCTCAAGGACACGATCAATACCATGGTCGACCAGCTCAATGCCTTTGCTGGCGAAGTGACCCGTGTAGCGCGCGAAGTCGGCACGGAAGGTAAACTCGGCGGACAGGCGCAAGTTCCTGGTGTTGCGGGCACGTGGAAGGATTTGACCGACAATGTGAACTTCATGGCCAGCAACCTGACCGGTCAGGTGCGCAATATCGCGGAAGTGGCCACCGCAATTGCGAATGGCGACCTCTCGAAGAAAATCACCGTCGACGTCCGCGGTGAAATCTTGCAGCTCAAGGAAACTCTGAACACGATGGTTGAGCAGTTGCGTTCCTTTGCGGCTGAAGTCACACGCGTAGCGCGCGAAGTTGGTTCGGAAGGCCGCCTCGGCGGTCAGGCCAACGTCCCCGGCGTTGCGGGCACGTGGAAGGATTTGACCGACTCGGTGAACGCTATGGCCGGCAACCTCACCGGTCAGGTTCGAAACATCGCCGAAGTCACCACGGCCGTTGCGCGCGGGGACCTCTCGCGCAAAATCGCCGTCGACGTGAAAGGTGAAATTCTCGAGCTGAAGAACACCATTAACACCATGGTGGACCAGCTTAACGCTTTTGCCGCCGAAGCGTCGCGCGTCGCGCGTGAAGTCGGCACGGAAGGCAAACTCGGCGGACAGGCGCAAGTTCCTGGCGTTGCGGGCACGTGGAAGGATTTGACCGATAACGTGAACGTTATGGCCGCAAACCTCACTGAACAGGTGCGCGGCATTGTGAAAGTGGTCACGGCAGTGGCAACCGGCGATCTTACGCAAAAGCTCACCGTCAACGCGAAGGGCGAAGTGGCCGCGCTCGCGGAAACCATCAACAATATGACCGGCACACTGGCTACCTTCGCCGATCAGGTGACTACCGTGGCCCGCGAAGTCGGCGTCGAAGGCCGCCTCGGCGGTCAAGCCAACGTGCCCGGAGCAGCGGGAACCTGGAAAGACCTCACTGGTAACGTCAATCTTCTTGCGGATAACCTCACGAACCAAGTCCGCGCCATCGCGGAAGTAGCGACCGCCGTTACCAAGGGCGACCTCACGCGCTCGATTCAAGTCGAGGCTCGTGGCGAAGTCGCGGAACTGAAGGACAACATCAACACGATGATCGACAACCTCCGCCTCACCACCGATCGCAATACGGAACAGGACTGGCTCAAGACGAACCTCGCGCGCTTTACCGGAATGCTTCAGGGGCAACGCGATCTCGCGACGGTTGGGCGCCTGCTTCTTTCCGAATTGACTCCGCTGGTCAACGCGCAGCAAGGTGTGATCTATCGCATGGACGAATCCGAGGACTCGAAGCGAATGGTTTTGCTTTCTTCTTTTGCTGACAACAGTGAGGACGGCCATTGTCCGTTCCTTCGGATTGGCGAAGGTCTTGTCGGTCAGTGCGCGCTCGAAAAGCGCCGTTTGCTCATCACCGAATTGCCGCTGAATGCCACGCCGATTCGCTCTGGACTGTTTGAAGCTATCCCGCGAAACGTGATTGTCCTGCCCGTGCTTTTTGAAGGCAGCGTCAAAGCTGTTATCGAGCTCGCAACGCTGAATACCTTCACCGCTTCGCAGTTGGCATTCCTGGATCAGCTCACTGCCAGCATTGGAATCGTGCTGAACAGCATTGAGGCCACCATGCAAACGGAGGGTCTGTTAAAGCAATCGCAGCAGCTTGCCGCAGAACTGCAGACTCAGCAGAAAGAATTGCAGCAGACCAACGAGCAACTCGGCTTGAAAGCTCAGCAGCTTGCGGAACAAAACGCCGAGGTCGAGCGCAAGAATCAGGAAATCGAGCAGGCCCGCCGCGCTCTCGAGGAAAAGGCCAAGGAACTCGCTCTCACCTCAAAATACAAATCCGAATTCCTGGCCAACATGTCCCACGAGCTCCGCACTCCGCTCAATAGTATTCTCGTTCTTGGGCAGCAACTGAGCGACAACGCCGATCACAATTTGACTCCGAAACAGGTGGAGTTCGCACGCACCATTCATGGAGCTGGCACGGATTTGCTCAACCTCATTACGGACATTCTTGACCTCTCGAAAATCGAATCCGGGACCGTCTCCGTCGAAGCAGAGGAAGTTTTCTTCGCCGGCCTCCTCGAGATGGTAGCGCGCCCGTTCCGTCACGAGGCCGAGAACAAGCGCCTCACGTTCGAGATTTTCTCCGATGCGCGTTTGCCACGCAGTTTGGTAACGGACGCCAAGCGCCTCCAGCAGGTTCTCAAGAATTTGCTGTCCAATGCCTTCAAATTTACTGAGCAGGGTGCCGTTCGGCTATCCATCTCCAGCGTCAGCGACGGTTGGACCGAAGATCATCCCGTGCTTTCCCGCGCAGCATCTGTCATTGCCTTTGAGGTTTCCGACACGGGAATTGGCATTCCTCCCGAAAAGCAGCGCATCATCTTTGAGGCTTTCCAGCAGGCGGACGCCGGCACCAGCCGCAAATATGGAGGCACCGGCCTTGGCCTGGCGATCAGCCGCGAACTCGCGGGATTGCTCGGCGGCGAGATCCAGTTGCGAAGCACTCCCGGCAAAGGAAGCATTTTCACATTATATCTGCCGCAGGCTTACGTCGGCCCTTCCGCTGCTTCCAGCAGGGCTGGTGCTTCTGGCACGCAAGCCGTGCCCCTGCAATTGAGCGTTACCGTATCCGACACGCAGACAGAGGCGGTGCCAGATGACCGCGACGATCTCGCACCTGAAGATTCCATTCTGCTCGTCGTCGAGGATGATCCGCATTACGCTCGTGTCCTGCGTGATCTTGCTCGCGATGCGGGATTCAAAGTCCTGATCGCCCATCGCGGAGCTCAGGCACTCTCGCTCGCACGCGAATACCACCCAACCGCGGTCTCTCTCGACGTTTTCCTGCCCGACATGCTTGGCTGGACCATCTTGAATCATCTGAAACAGGATCCTGCAACGCGCCACATTCCTGTCCAGATGCTCACACTTGACGAAGACCGTCAGCACGGCCTCACTCGCGGCGCTTTCGCGTTTCTCAGCAAACCTGTGACGACCGAGGGTATTCAGAGCGCGCTGGAGCGCATCAAGAGTTACTCATCGCCGCGTCAGAAACGCCTGCTCATCGTGGAGGACAATCCTGCTGAGCAGCTCAGTGTTCGAGAGCTGCTCGGTTACGAGGATATAGACGTTACCGTTGTTTCTACTGGCGCCGAGGCGCTCGGAGCCGTAGGCAGCGAGTCCTTCGACTGCATGGTTCTGGATCTTCGGCTGCCCGATATGTCCGGTTTCGATGTGCTCGACTCTCTTCGTGACAGCCCGGCTATGTGCGAACTGCCAGTGGTTGTCTTCACAGGTAAAGAGCTCTCGCCGGAAGAGGATGCCCGGCTCCATACGCTCGCTCGCAGTGTGGTGGTCAAAGGCGTGGAGTCGCCAGAGCGCCTCCTCGATGAAACGGCGCTGTTTCTGCATCGTGTCGTCACCGATCTGCCTGTTGAGAAGCAGCGGATGCTTGATCGCCTCCACCGCTCCGATGAAGCGCTGGTCGGAAAGAAAGTTCTCGTTGTGGATGACGACGTCCGCAATATCTTCGCACTCAGCAGCGTTCTCGAACGCCGCGGGATGACCGTGTTAACCGCCGGTACGGGCCGCGAGGCTATCGCGACGCTCGAGTCCACTCCTGAGATTGCCATCGTGCTCATGGACATCATGATGCCTGAGATGGACGGCTACCAGACGATGCAGGTGATACGTTCGAACGCCTCTCTGCGCCGCTTGCCCATCATCGCTCTCACTGCCAAGGCTATGAAGGGCGACCGTGAAAAGTGCCTGGAAGCTGGCGCTTCTGAATATCTCGCAAAGCCCGTCAACACGGAGCAGTTGCTATCCGCCTTGCGCATGTGGCTTCATAGATAGGTGCTCCCTATGCCGGCGGCCAACGAATGACACCACATGAAAAAGTAAACATTTTGATGGTGGATGATCAGCCTGCGAAGTTGCTTACTTACGAAGCGATTCTTGCCGAGCTGGATGAAAATCTCATCAAAGCCAATTCAGGCAAAGAGGCGCTCGAGCAGTTGCTCAAAAATGATATTGCCGTCGTTCTGTTGGACGTCAGCATGCCTGAGCTCGACGGCTTCGAGCTCGCCGACATGATTCGCCAGCACCCTCGTTTTCAAAAAGTCGCCATCATTTTCATCTCCGCCGTGCATCTGACCGATCTCGATCGTCTGAAGGGATACGAACGCGGCGCCGTCGATTACATTTCCGTTCCTGTGAATCCTGAATTGCTACGCGCCAAAGTGAGTATTTTTGCCGAGCTGCACCGCAATGCGCTGCAACTTGAAGCGCTGAATTCTGAGTTGCGCTCTCTTTCCGCCAGTATTATCGCCGCGCAGGATGAGGAGCGACGCCGCATAGCGCGTGAGCTGCACGACAGTCTCGGCCAGGATCTTGCCGCGGCAAAAATGATCCTCGACGGAGTTGGCAGTGAGGGCACATCGCCTTCCGCCGCTGGACGCGCTGCCATTGAAGCCTCGTCCATTATCGATCACGCTATCCAGCAGGTTCGCAGCATGTCCCATCTGTTGCACCCTCCGATGCTGGACGAAGTGGGCTTGTCCTCCGCCCTGCAGTGGTATCTCGACGGTCTCAACAAGCGCAGCGGCATCGAAGTTCATCTCGATATTGAGCCCAAGGACTTTCCTCGATTAACACCGGACGTAGAAAAAGCTGTCTTTCGCGTTATTCAGGAGGCACTCACGAATGTTTTTCGTCATTCGAAGGCGAGCAAGACATCGGTCACGCTGACAAAAAGAGATGGGCAAGTTAGCTGCACGGTGAGAGATGATGGCGTGGGCATCACAGCGGCCACGGCTGAATTTCGTGCGGGAAGCATCGGCGTGGGCATCGCCGGAATGCGCCAGCGCGTCAAGGAGCTTTCCGGTGAATTCCGCCTTAGCAACATTTCGCCGGGGACTGCCGTTTATTTTACGATCCCCATTCGATCTCTCGTCTCGGAAGATCGCATGCTCTCCTTCAATTCCCGCTCCTGACGCCCCCCGCTTTAAGCGTCTTTTTTCATTCCCAGCCCGGCCGTGAATGACGGAACATGGATCGCAAATCGAATCCCACCGTCAATGTGACTGAATCCGAATCGAATTCAATGCTGTGCACATAGCCGATTTCAGTGTAGAGATATCGAGTTGGAATCATTCGTATCCAAGCCGAGTAACCGTGATCGTTGGTTGCCTCTGACAGCGCATTTGCCGCCGTCGGGAAAAGAAACGTATTCGTTACCGCGACTCCGTTGACAAATGCCTTTTGTGTGCCGGAAGGAACAACTTCATAAAACGAGCCGCCGACTCCGAAACCCCGGTATATCTGGAAGTCCATTCCCGCTTCGCCATCCGCCACAAAGCCCAGTGTCCTGAAATTATCAGCCAAACGATACGGCTGTGACAGCAGTTGAGTGTTTAAGATTCCGTTTGCGATGCCCGCATTCAGAAATGGCGTCACGTGCCCAATCGGTTTGTCAAAATGGTTGAACCAATCCACGCCAAGATCGCCAGTCGAAAACGAGCCGGTTTCATAGTAGGGAACAGAAACAGTCACTGCCGTATCATAGTCCAGGACGTGGTTGTTGAATGTTAGGCGCAGGTCCCAGTATGGGTCGCCAAGCTGGTCTTGCCAGCCATAAGGCTGACCTTGCAGCGGAGGCGTCATGTGAGTGAAGTAAACCGGAATTCCCACGTCCGTTCCGATGTAACGATTGAAGTCATAGCCAATATCGCTGTCGAGCACGAGGAACTGTCCCTGGCTGCTCGCGCTTCCGCGAAATTCCTCGTAAATATCAAAGCCCTTCTGTGGCGTGTAGACCGGTGTTTCCGGCGATTGCGCGAACGCAACTGGCCCAATAGCCAATAACAATAAAAGTGCAACACCACTCGCCTGTATCCATCGACGCACCAGCCCTTGTCTACTTGTTCTCACGGTATTCTCTCCGTCTCTCTCTGACTTACTGGGCGCGGGATTCTTTTCGCTGAAAAGGAGACTTCTTTGAGTGTGAACAGGGAGGCCTTTTGGCCTCCCTGTCCTCCAACGTGGCTACCCTACTGCTCGTGAGTGGTTGCCCGCTCTTGCACTTTGGTCTTTTGCTGTACTTGCTGGTCTTTGTATTCCTCGTGGAACTTCATTTGTTCCTGCATGAACGCTGAAGGATTCGTGTTCACAGCCTCCTCAAGCTGAGGATTCTTGTTCATCAGTTCCTTCAGGTCCTTGTGATGGTCCAGGTAGTTGGCATCTTTCATGCGGTCAGGATTCTTCTGCAGGTCCTTGGCTACGCTTCGATGTGTGCTGAAATACACGTCCATCTGGCGTTCCGCTTCGAAATGCTGCTCACGGTACCAGAAGCCACGAGGGTCGGTCTGGAACTGATCGTTTACCCCAGGATTCTTGTCGAAAAAGTGCTTCAAATCCTTGTGATGATCAAGGAAAGCTGCATCTTTCACGTTCGCGGGGTTTTGATCCAGGTCCTTCGCAACTTTTTTATGCGCATTCAGGAAATCATCCATCTGCGCGCAGGCGTCGAAGGAGCTCTCCTGGCGCATGAACGATGACGGATTGCTCATGAACTGCTCTCGCACCTCGGGGTTCTTCTTCAGGAATGCTTGAAGGTCCTTGTGGTGTGAGAGATAGTCGCTGTCGTTGATGCGCGCTGGATACGCGTTTAGTTCACGGGCTTCATCTGGATGCTTGTCAAGGTAAGCGTCCATTGTCGCCACTTGACCCGAACCATTTCCGTGCGTTGCGAACTGGCTCTCTCTCTGCATGAAATAGGACGGATTTTCCGTGAACTCTTCTCGTATCTGCGGATTGGCGTCCAAGAACGCCCGTAGCTGCGAATGGTCGTCCAGGTACTTCACATTGTTGATGAGCGAGGGATTGCTCTGTAACTGCTTCTCGATGTCTGGGTGAGAAGAAAGGAACTGATCCATCTTTGCTACTTCGCCTTGAGTCAAATCCGGATTCGGATTTCGGCCACCGTTGGGATAGCCGGCGTTAGCGTATTGGCCTCGGTCGCGTATGTTGTCTTGGAAGCGAACTTCCAGGGTCATGAAGGCCGAGGGATTACGGTCAAACGCCTGCTTTATTTCCGGGTGGCTGTTCAGGAAATCTTGCAGTTGGGAATGCTCACTCAGGTAATTCTGATTCTCGATAAGCGACGGGTTGGATGTAAGCGCTTGTGCGATCTCCGGGTGCGATTGTAAAAATCGCCCCATCTCGGCCAATTCCCGGCGGAACCTGAACCAGTCTCGGAATTGAGGCCGGTCTCTGTCCATATCCTGGCGGAAGCCCGGATGGGAATCGCAGAAATTCTTGAAGTCTTGATGCTGCTCAAGGAAGTTCTGATCGTAAATAAGATCGGGATTTGCCCGCAGCGCGGCAGCAATATCCGGGTGCGCATCAAGGAACTGATCGAGCGCAGCCCAGTCTGCCCAGTGGATATTCTGCTCTTGAAAGCGGCCCTGTCCTTGATCCTGCATCTGCGATTGGGTTGAGCTTGTGCGGTACTGCGCTGAAACCTGGTTTTGATCCCCATTTCTATTTCTGTCCGCATTCTGATTCGGGTTATAGGGACTCGGATTACCGTTGTGCATGCCGTATTGACCGTTCATCCCTTCTTGAAAGCGAACCTCAAGACGCAGGAAGAACGCAGGATGGTTCTCAAATGCCTCTCGGACCTGCGGATGGCCATTGAGGAAATCTTGCAGCTCGGTATGCTGGCTCAGGTAGTTTTGATCATCGATCAGTCTTGGATTTGCCTCAAGCTGCTGCTCCATCTCGGGCTGCCTGGTGAAAAAAGTCTTCATAGTCCGCAGGTCCCTGCGAATAACGAACCAGCGCCGGAACTGGGCCCGGTTTTGATCCATATCCTGCCGAATGCCTGGATGACCGTCGCAGAAAACCTTTAGGTCATTGTGCTGACCGAGGAAATTTTGGTCATAGATAAGGTCTGGATTGGCTCGGAGCGCGGCGTCGATGTCGGGGTGCGCATCGAGAAACTGATCGAGCGCGACCCAGTCGTTCCAGTGCATTTGCATCTGGCCTTGGTCCTGCATCTGACCCTGCGCTTGAACCTGATTTCCGGTTTGGGAAGCGCTCCCGCTTTGCTGCGCCCACGTCACACCAGAAACGCAGCTAAACGCCACCAACGTCCCGCCGATGAGTACATAGCGGTGCAGGTGCTTAGCATCAAATCGCATTGCTTCCTCCTCGATTTCTAAATTGACTTGCTCGCTGGGCGCTGGCTGGGATTCGCTGAACGCAAACTTCAATCAGCGGAATTCTTTTTGAGGGGCTGGGCGAAACTGAGAAGGGCGCCCGGCTCCTTTCGTCAAAATTGCGTACGAGTCTCGTTTGTATCGCACGTTCACTGCGAGATGCCGCAAACTGCTTGCCAAAGACCTAAAGCAGGCTGTTTCAATAAGATAGGCTTGCTCAGTACACCGAATGTGCGACTCTTCCTCAGGCGTATAATTTTCTTCCCATTGAGCATTCCTTTCATAGCCTGGTAAGCCGCCCCTCATCCGTTTTCTCCACATTCTGCAGACCTACCCATTGAAATCTGCCCCGCTGATTGACGCCTATCGCGCCGCTCTGCTAACTTGGCTGGTTCAAATCATCATTGCGCGAAAATTCGCGGAGGCTCCTCATGGCTACAGCAGTCGCTCCCACCACTTACAAGAACTACATTGGCGGAGAATGGCGTTCTCCCGCAAGCGGGCAAGGTATTGAAAATCGTAATCCGGCGAATACTGACGACCTTGTAGGCATTTTCCCCTTTTCGACGGAGGAAGACGTACACCGCGCGGTAGAAGCCGCGAAAAATGCGTTCGATTCCTGGCGGTTTACGCCTGCTCCCAAGCGCGCCGAAATCCTCTACCGCTGCGCCGAAATTCTTGTCCAACGCAAGGAAGACATCGCCCGCGATATGACCCGTGAAATGGGAAAAGTCCTCGCTGAAACGCGCGGCGATGTGCAGGAAGCGATCGACATGACCTATCTCATGGCCGGCGAAGGCCGACGTCTTTTCGGTCAGACCACTCCCTCCGAGCTCCCTAGCAAATTCGCCATGAGCGTGCGCTCGCCCATCGGAGTTTGCGGCCTGATCACTCCGTGGAATTTCCCAATTGCCATTCCTTCATGGAAAATGATGCCTGCTCTCGTCTGCGGCAATACCGTCGTCATCAAACCGGCAGAAGATACGCCGCTTTCCACCTACTATCTTGTCCAAATTCTCGAAGAAGCCGGCTTGCCCGACGGTGTGGTCAACATCGTCTGCGGAATGGGCCCCGAGGCGGGCTCTCCATTAGTCAATCATCCTGACGTGAAGCTGGTCAGCTTCACCGGCTCAACGGAAACTGGCCGCATCGTCAACGAAGCCTGCGCGCCCACGTTCAAGCACGTCCATCTCGAAATGGGCGGCAAGAACATCATCATCGTGATGGACGACGCGAATATCGATCTCGCCGTCGATGGAGCGATCTGGGGAGGATTCGGCACCACCGGCCAACGCTGCACCGCCGCCAGCCGCATCGCCGTGCACAAAAAAGTCTACGGAGAATTCGTCGATAAATTCGTCGCGCGCGCGAAAAAGCTCCGCGTCGGCAATGGCCTCGATCCCGACGTCGACATGGGGCCAGTCATCAACGAAACGCAGTTGCTCGCCGTGATGAAATATGTCGAAATCGGCAAGCAGGAAGGTGCAAAACTTGCCACCGGCGGCCATCGCCTTGACTCCGGCAAATACGCCAAAGGCTGGTTCCACGAGCCGACAGTTTTCACCGACTGCAATCCGAAAATGCGCATCTGCCAGGAGGAGATTTTCGGCCCGGTCGTTTCGGTGATGCCGATTGGCAGCCTCGACGAAGCCATTCAAATCGCGAATAGCGTGAAATACGGCCTCTCGTCCTCCATTTACACGCGCAACGTCAACGACGCATTTCGCGCCCAGCGCGATCTCGACACCGGCATCGTCTACGTCAACGCGCCCACCATTGGCGCCGAAACGCATCTTCCTTTCGGAGGCACCAAGCAGACTGGCAACGGCCATCGCGAATCCGGCCTCGCCGCCATCGATTTTTACTCCGAGTGGAAAACGGTCTACATGGACTATTCCGACCGCCTCCAGCGCGCCCAAATCGACAACAGTTCCAACTAGCCACTCATGCGCCGGGTTGCCTTGCTGGTGCTCATTAGCTTGCTTCCGTGCCCTATGGCTTTCGCCCAGAGCAAGGATCACTCAGCGAATGGGCGCTTTCTGAAGGGAACTTTCACCGCCGCCCGGGCGATGGAGCTGATCTACGGACATCCGTACGACGCGATGAATGGAATCTCGGACTGGAAGCCTAATCAAGCGCACACGTACCCAAACGACTGGCCTGAAAGGATAGACGTGGACGTTCTTCTTGACGCTTCCTATGTCGAATCGGAGACCCCGGAGCACTTGCTTGTGACGTGGGCCAAGCCGAATATGCATGTGTCAGATTCCTACAACTGCCATGCGTGCCACGTTCTAATTGGAATCACCCTATTTGCCAAAACATCCGATGGTTGGCGCGTGAAGGCAAGCGATCTGCAGTTTGGTTACTACGGCATTTGGGGCCATCCGCCGAGTCCTATTTCTGTACAGCCCATTGGCCCAAGCCGTTACGGACTGACAATTTATTGGGAAGATGAAGGGCAAGGTATAGTGAATCAGGGAATAGTCATCATAGTTCCCACCGGTGATACCTTTGCCAAGGCATTCGATTCAGAGTTGGCTGATAGCTGGGACGAGGACGGTTGCTCAGGAAAAGTGAGAGCCGATTTGATAGATGATTGCTTCGCGTACGACGGCGACGTGGATTTCCTTCCTAACCCTCTTTCCGATTATTACGATTTGGTTTTGACGAAACGCATATACCGTTCGCTTTCGAAGAAAAATCCTGTCGGAACGAGTACTATCCGTTACCATTTCGATGGCTCGAAATACATTCCTACAGCACCGTCTGTTAACGGACCTGGACAA
This sequence comes from Candidatus Acidiferrales bacterium, assembly GCA_030037335.1. Classification (GTDB taxonomy): domain Bacteria; phylum Acidobacteriota; class Terriglobia; order Acidiferrales; family UBA7541; genus DAHUXN01. The sequence continues at coordinate 34,001 of JASHRN010000096.1, forward strand.
TCTCACAATTAGATTTCACACCGCGTCCGTCGCGCTGGGCGGCGGCAATGGCGATGGCGGCGGTTGCGGTGTGACCACTGGATAATGTGACGCCGCGGGCGCGACGACTTCCGCCGCGCGCGCCAAATATCCCTGATACCAAATCGTCTCCGCCGAACGCTGCCACAATCGCCCGCCCAGCCACCACAAAATCATCGCCTGCCCTAAGAAAAATGCCACAGTGATCGCTGTCGACGGCAGCACGTACATCCATAGCCACAGCCCAAATCCGAATCCAATGCACGCCAGGATCGCAATTCCCAGGAACATCCCAAACAGCTTGCCGAAATTTCCAAACGTCACGCCCCACGCCACCCGCAGTGCGCGCCTCACTCGCCGTTCGTTCTGCGCAACGCAATGCACCTCCGCCATGTCGAACCAAAGCCGCAAAATCAGCAGCAGCACCAGAATGACGATGCCGACGATTATTGAGCACCACACGCCGGTCATCGCCGAAACAGCGTTGTCGCCAATGTGGACTGCAATCGCGCGCAATATGCGGTGCAAAATCGCAATCGGAATCAGGCACAGCAGAAGCCACAGCACCATGCGCACGAATCGCCAGAAAAACGCGCCGCACGCCTCGAAAAACTCTGACGTCGTCAGCCGAATGTCACGCCGATAAACTTCCAGAATCCCGCCGGTCATGAACAGCATGAACACAAAAAACACCAGCGTGTACGCCAGTGCTGCCGGCGAAACGCTCAACGGTGAGACTCCTGGCTGTACCGCCATTTCCGCAAGAGCGCCAATATCGAACCCGCTCACCAGCCGGTGCGCCGCGAGACTGTGGTCCAGAATCGCTCCTGTTCGCGGAATAATTCCGTGGATCGAGAAAAACGCCAGCACGAAATTCACCACGAAAATCCACCACAGCAGCCCCTGCTGCCGCCACACCAAACCTGCGCCGCCCCAAAACGCGCCTGAATTTTGCCGCGCCATCGTTCGCTAATCCTTCCGTTCAAAGTGTAGGGGCGGCTTTATGCCGCCCGCTTTCGGGTTTTTCTTTTTCGGGTGCCCCATGCTTCGTCGCATTCTGCGAAGCGTGGGAACTTAAGCCGTTACGTCAAATACGAGAGCACCTGCGAAATCCATTCGCTCACGAACAAAAATATATTTCCGATCTTCCGATTCGCCTGGCTGTCCCCATCCGCCGTCTGGCTGTCGTTATAAAAATCGCTATCCATCCACATCTTGTGTTCCGGATCGATTTCAGCGGACTTGATCTGCGCCGTCTTGATGTACGAATATCGCACCCAGCGGTCTTTCCCGTCCCAGTGTTCGTGCGCAACCGAGCCATCGTCGAATTTCACTTCCAAATCCACCGGTACGATGAAATCCCCTTTGCGCTGGACGACAACCGTATCGCGGTATTCCGGCGGTGCTTTTTTCAGCGAATCATGTTTCGCCGCAGCCGCTGGCTCGTTGTACCAGTCCGCGCGATCCGATCGTATATCGCTCACTTCGTAATCCAACATCTGCGTGCCCTTGAACGCTTGATCGAAATACCAGCCCAGGTCTTGTCCCGCCGCTTCCTGAATCGTGTTCATGAAATCCTGTGGCGTTGGGTGCTGAAAGCGATATTTCATGAAATAGTTCCGCATTCCTTGTTCCATTTTGTCCGACCCGATGATTCGCTCGAGCGTCAGCAGCACCGTCGCCGTCTTTCCGTAGCTGATCGCTCCGTATGCTCCGTCATTCAAGTATTGCCAGCCAAAGCGCAACAGCGGATCTGTATCCGGCTCTGCCAGGTAACTCAGCCGCTGCTCTTCGAAATCACTAATTTGCGCGAACGGAAAATTAACCTCCGACGTTTTGTCGCCGTAGAGCGCGGCCATCACCTTGGCTTCCGTGTAGCTGTTGATGCCCTCGTCCATCCACGCGTCTTCGAACTCATTCGTCGCCACCATCGCGTACCAATACTGGTGCCCGAATTCATGCTCCGTCACAACTTCCGGTATCAGCACGCCTTTCGGCATTTCCAAATCCGGCCCAGTCCCTGCCGTAATCAATGTCGGATACTCCATTCCGCCCGCGTCTTCTGCGTCGTGTGGCGGGTCGACTACCGTCAAGCGATCGTAGGGATATGGCCCATACCATTTGTCAAAGAGTGTCATCGCGCCTTTCAGCACTTTGATGTATCGCGGCGCGCTCGCCATGTGCCCCGGCGACATCAGCACGTGCAGCTTCACCGTTCCCGCGCTGCCCGTCCACGAGTCTTCCACGTCAATGAAGTACGGATACGCCGTCCACGAAAAATCGATTACGTCCTCGGAATGAAACACCAGCGACTTGGTTCCGTCCGCATTATTATTGCTCGAAATCAAATCACCGCCCGCGCCCACAACTTCGTTTTGCGGCAGCGTGATCCGCACGTTGTAAGTCCCGAAATCCGAGAAAAATTCCGTTGTCGCATGGAATTGATGGCAATTCCACGCGCCTTGCCACCACACTCCGACTTTCGGAAACCATTGCCCCACCATGAAAAAATCCCGCACGTAGCCCGTTCGCTCCACCACGTACGGAAGCTGGTCGTGAAACACCATTCGGAATTGCACCGAGGCCCCCGGCGCAATCGGTTTGGGTAGCGTGACTTGCATCACCGTGTGATCGTTCACGTTTCCATCGTCCGGCTGGATGAACTGCATCTTGTCCGTCAGATCGCCCATGCCTTCCACTTCAAAACGGCTGATCGTAATCGCGCCGTAATGCGTTGGGTCCCATCCGCTTCCTGCATTTGTTCCGCGCGTTCCATAAAGGCGCACTTCCGTCATGAACGTCGATTTCGGCTGGAACGCGTTCAGGTAAAGATGGAATGGAAACGTCTGTTGCGGCTTTCCTGTCAGATTCTTGTACGTCAGCCACTCCGTCGCATCGATCGTTTTCTTCGTCGTATCGAGCTTTGCATCGATTTGATAATTCACCACGCGCGTCGAGAGCGGCGCGCCTTCATTTGCGGGCGTATACAGCGGTGGCGGCGTGCCCTGCGCCCATGCGGCCCCGGCCATCCAGAGTGCCGCCGCCAAAACGCCCAAAACCCGCAAGCCGCGCATCCCTTTCATGAAACCTCCCAAAACCTCAAATCGTGCGTCCCTCAGAGTGCGAACAGCATATTCCACACGAACTTTGTGGGCAACACATTGCTGCGCTGATCAGCATTCCGCCCCAAAAGGCTGCCTTCACAATGCTCTTCGTGCCCTAAAGTTGACGCTCTCTTTTCCTCCCGTTAAAATTGAAATTACAGGCGTGAGCTTCTTCGTCTGCCTGTCGGGAAGCGAATAAAGGCCACAAAACGATGACCGCAGCCTCAGCTTTGCAACAGCAGCGTCACCGTCAGGTGTTGGCCGAAGTTGTGCGCGCCTACATCGAAACGGGCGAGCCTGTCTCGTCGCGCGCTATCGTTCGCCTTCATGCTGAGCCGCTCAGCCCCGCTACCATGCGCAACATCATGGCGGATCTCGAAGACGAGGGCTATCTTTACCAGCCGCACACTTCCGCAGGCCGCGTTCCGACGGCCTCTGCCTACCGCTTTTACGTTGAGCAAATTGCTACCCAAGCCACTCCGCGCGTAGAAGACCGTGCCTGGATTCGCCGCGAACTCGAATCCGCGACCACTCCCGAAGGCGTCATGGAGCGCGCCAGCCAGGTTCTTGCCGCCGTCTCTCGCGGCCTCGGCATCATTGTTTCGCCTCCGCTTTCGCGCACGGTTGTCGAGCACATTCGCTTCCTTCTTCTGCCCGATTCCCGCGTTCTTGTCGTCCTCGTCGCTTCCGGCGGAATTACGCGTGACAAATGCATCAAGCCCGCGCGCGCCTTTGCCCAGGATGAACTCGATCGCATCGCCGATCACCTGAACCGGCATTACCCTCGCCAGACGCTTGAGTCCATCTGCGCGGACTTGAAAACGCAGCTCCAAAAAGATCGCGAACGCTACGAAAGGCTCGCTAGCGGCGCGCTTCTTCTCTGCGATCCAAAGCTCCTCGGCGAAGATGCTGAGCGCGTCGTGTACGTCGGCGGAGCGGCCCAATTTGTCTCTGCGCCGGAATTTCAGGACCAGCGCCAGCTCCGCGAATTGCTGAGCGCCATTGAGGAACGCGACCGCCTCATCGCTCTCCTTAGCGGGTGCATCGAGGCTCCCGAGCCAGTTCACGTTGAGCTCGGCGTCGATAAAATTTCCAACGCCGGCAAGCATCTTGCCCTCGTCAGCGCCCAGTACAGCCATGGCGAATCCTCCGGCCTGGGTGAGCCTGCCCGCCTGGGCGGGCAGGGAACTCTCGGAATTCTTGGACCCATGCGCATGCACTACGAACGCGTCATCACCGTTGTCGCCCTAATGTCTCAGTTTTTCTCGGAGGAATTGAAAGGGGAGAAGTTGTCGTGAGCAGGAAAGAAAATTCGCAAACAAATTCAGAGCCCTACGCCGAAAACCCTCCGAGCGAATCCGGCGACGCTCAGCCGGTCGTCGAAGGTCCATCCGTTGAAAAAATAGTTAGCGACGATCTCGAGAAACTCGCTGCCGAAAAAGCCGATCTGAAGAACACATTAATTCGCCTGCAGGCCGATTTCGATAATTATCGCAAGCGCACCGAACGCGAGCGCCAGTCGGAGCGCCACCGCGGCGCAGAGCTCCTTGCCGAAAGCCTTCTCCCTGTCCTCGACGGCTTCGACCGCGCCATTTCTGCGCATCGTGATGCCGCTCATGACGAATTTCGCAAAGGCTTCGAACTGATCCGCCGGCAGCTCCTCGACGTTCTGTCCAAGCAAGGCCTGAAAAAAATCGAAACCGAAGGCAAGACCTTCGATCCCAATTTTCACCACGCGATCGAGCGCGTTGAAACATCTAAGCAGCCCGACGACACGGTTCTGGAAGAATTGCAAGCCGGCTACGTTTTCCACGGAAAAGTTTTGCGTCCGGCAATGGTTCGCGTCTCCGCGAATCCCGAGCACCACGATTCCGCATCCAATTCAACTTCCAGGGGGGACTGAAGCGCAATGCCATCCACTTCCAAAGGCGATTATTACGAAGTTCTCGGCGTCACTCGAGACGCCACTGCCGACCAGATCAAGAGCGCCTATCGCAAAGCCGCGCTCAAATGGCATCCCGACCGCAATCCGGGAAACAAAGCCGATGCCGAACACCGCTTCCGCGAAGCCAGCGAAGCCTATAGCGTTCTCTCCGATCCGCAGAAACGCGCCACTTACGACCGCTATGGCCATGCCGGCCTGAGCGGCCAGGTTTTCGACGCCAGCAATTTCGGTTCGATTTTCGAGGAGTTTCAGGACGTTTTTGGCGAGATGTTCGGCTTTCAGGACATCTTTGGTGGAGGCGCACGCCGTGGCCGCGGCGGCCGCGCTCGAGCCCAGCGCGGAGCCGACATGCGCTATGACCTGAAGCTATCCTTTGAAGACGCCGCCGCCGGTGTGAAAACCAAGCTCAAAGTCGGCCGCATGGAGGAATGTACCGCTTGCAGCGGCACCGGGGCCAAGCCCGGTTCCGGCTCGGAAATCTGCCAGAGCTGCAAAGGCCGCGGCCAGTTGCATTATCAGCAGGGATTCTTTGCCGTTTCCCGCACCTGCCCTTCGTGCCACGGTGCTGGCAAAGTCATCAAAGACAGTTGCGTCGAATGCCGCGGCCAGGGCCGCATCGAACGCACTCGCACCATTGAAGTCTCCGTTCCCGCCGGCGTCGATAACGGCATGCGCCTCCGCGTTACCGGAGAAGGTGAGCAGGGAACCAATGGCGGCGTTCCCGGTGATCTCTACGTCTTCATCGAAGTGAAGGAGCACCCATTTTTCGAGCGTCGCGGCGCCGACCTCTACTGCAACGTCCCCGTCACAATCTCGCAAGCCGCACTCGGTGCCGAAATTATGGTTCCCACGATGGGCGGCGAAGAAAAACTATCCATCCCCGAAGGCACTCAACCCGGCACTCTCTTCCGCCGTAAAGGCAAAGGCCTGCCTGATCCTCATGGCGGTAAAGGTGATCTCTACGTCAATGTTCGCGTCGTCATTCCGTCCAAGCTCACGCGCGAACAGAAAGCCCTTTTTGAGCAACTGCATCGCCTCATCAAAGTCGAAAACGCTCCCGTCGAGCGCTCCTCAACATTTTTCGACAAAGTGAAGGACATCTTCAGCTGACCCGCTTCGTAATGTAGCGCAGAGCTTCGCGCCTCTGGCGAAGTTCTGCGGTTCTTGCTTCCCGCCGCGCTTCTGTACAGCACTTGAAGCCTGCGAGTGGAGGTTTTCAGTAACGCCGGAAGGGAATCGGTGGTTGAGGTTTTTCTGGTGACCGCGACTTCTTCACCTGAGTTCGCGCAAAATCCGCCCACGGGCCGGTGGGCTGCCATCGCAAGTACAAAATCCAATGTTGCAGCGCCAGCTTTTTCTGGCCCTGTTTTTCATACGCGGAAGCAAGGTTGAAATGTGCGTCCGCATGCTCAGGATCAAGTTCTGTCGCGCGGCGCAGATGTTCCACAGCTTCATCGAGGCGTCCCATCTCATCCAGAACACAGCCAAGATTAAAGTGAGCGGTCACGTTTTGCGGATCGAGTTCCAACGCCCTGCGAAAAGCCGCGTGCGCATTCGGCATTTCACTGCGCTGATAGTAAATGCAGCCTGTATTGATGTGTGGCTCGCTCCAGTCGGGCTGCATTTCGCTCACCTGCTGGTATATGCGGATGGCCTCGTCTGCTCCTGCCGGGCGAGCTTCGCAGCGAACCGCATACTCAAATAATTGATCCGCGGCCTGACTTTCCATTTGCCGGATGTTCGAAGCTTTGTTCGCGTGAAAGGGAAGAATGAACTGTCCGGTCAGCGGCTCAAATGCGCCTTCTCCCGCTCCGGGAATCGCGGCCACTTCACGTCCATTCGAAAACAGGCGGAATTCTTCAATCGCCGTCTGGATGCTTTCGCCATCTTGGCGCAGCGCGGTGATCGCGCGAAGAAGCTTGCGCGCGGAAATATGATGATCTGTGATGCTCTTTATCGAACGTAGAGTGACGAGATCAGAAAAACTGTAGAATTGTTCGCCCCATCGCGATTCCGGATCGACCAGCCGCAGGCGGCTCCAGTAGGTCAAACGACCCGTATCCACTCCGAGAATCCGGCTAACTTCGCGTTGCGTATAACGCTCTGGCAATTCGCCTTTTCCTGAGAATCACTCCGAGCACGGCTCGCCGCGCCACAACCCTGTAAGATTATGCACCGCCTGTCAATGGAGCCACAGCTTCAGAGCGAGAATTTCCCTTCGATCTTCCTGAGGTTCCGCTTGCTTTTCATCTGTTCGGTTACTGGTAAGAACGGAAACACCATGCCTGAGAAGAACGCAGCGAGCGCGCTTGTTAGAATGAAAATTTACAAAGATAAAGCGCCGACACAGCGTGGAGGGTATTTTCGCCAGGATATGAATGCTCGTCGAATTGAAAGGATTGTGAACGCAGCGCGGCCCGTCGCGGTGGGTCTTTCAATTCTGACCCTGCGGGAAATGACGGGAGCGGCGGGAGCCTCAGCAGCGCAGTTCTTCACTTCGGCCGGCGCAGCAAGTCAATATGCAACTCTGTTCCTGTATGGCTATCTGGGCCTCGCTCTCGCCGTTCTGATTGCGGGCCTCTTCGTCCCCCTCCAGAAATTCAGTTTTCCGCCAGAAATTGATCTCGTTGCGCTGGCGATCTTTATAGCATTGACGCCCTCCCTCGCCGCATTCTGGTTTTTTTACCTGTTCAGTGTCTTTGCAATGGCCGGCCGCGCCCGGCAAAGTGCGATTACACTGTACCGATCCTCTCCAAGAAACTTATTTACGAGCGATGCCGGTCTGGTGAGCGGAGGGGCGACGATTGCGTGCGTCGTGCGCACGGTTTGGCTTGCACCGACTGCACCGGCTTCATTTTCCGCAGCTCACGGTCTGGGCGGGCTGCGCTGGATCGGAGTTGCCGCCGGAACGTATCTCGCAGGTTTGTGTGTTGCATGGCTCGGAATGCGCGAGCGAGCAGCGGCTGCCGAAGAGGACTTTCTTGGAAAAGTACTCGATATGGTACGCGTTGATAAAGGTTTGGGGGAATCTGTTCGGCTCGTGCTGAGCGAGCTCGCTCGGGAATTTCTTTGTGAATATGCGGTATTGGCTATCTGCGATGAAGAAGTTGAGAGATTGTTTACCTGGAGGGCAAGTCAGGATCGCCGGTATGTGATTCCGCCTGCTGTGTTGCCGCTCGGCAAAGCCGGTGCGTATCTCGCAGAAGATCTCTCACACAGTGTGTGCTGGAACTCGCTTGGCGGTCGAGTCCGAGGATTTGGCTGGCACACCGAATCGGGAACGCCACGCAGCAACATCGAAGCGCCGCCCGCAACCGTGTGTGAGGAATTACAAGCAGAGTCGGTTGTGGCCGTAACCATGCTCGCGGCAGGGCATCCTTCGGGGCGCATGCTACTTGTGAATGGTCGCCGCGCATTCCGGAGAAGCGACTTGCGATGGTTTGAACGAATTGTGCGGCAGTTGAACGCCCCTCTCGAAAATGTTTTTCAGCTCCGTCATTTGCGGACTCGTGCGGTTGAGGCTGAACGGAGCCGAATTTCGCGCGATTTACACGACGGCATTTTGCAAACCCTGCTCAGCCTCAATATTCAATTGGGTGTGCTGGAGCGCAAGGCAGTGAGTGCGCCGGAAGCCGCATCGCACGAATTGGCGCTTTTGCAAAAGACCGTGCGGCAGGAGGGCGAAGACCTGCGGCAGATGGTGAAAGACCTTCGCCCGCTGCGCGTCGAGAGCGCCGACCTGCGCGAAATGATGTACGGGTTTGCGGAGCGTTACCATAATGAATCCGGTCTAGTCGTTGACTTATTCCTGGAAGAGAATGATTTGCGCGCTCCGGACCGCATTTGCCGCGAGGTTTTCCAGATATATCGTGAGTCACTCAACAACATAAAAAAGCATGCGCGCGCCAGCCACGTCGTGGTAAAACTATGGCAAGACGACGCGAAAGTTTTTCTGGTTGTCGACGACAATGGGCAAGGATTCAGCTTCTCGGGGAAATTCGGGAGCGAAGAGCTGGATCGCCTGCGCTTGGGTCCGATCTCGATCAAGGAAAGGACCAGAACAGTGGGGGGCGTCCTAACGGTGGAGTCAAACCCGGGGCATGGTGCGCGTCTGACTATTGAGATTCCCGTAATTTAATGGAACTTATATGACCAAAGGGAAGACGCCTGTTCGTATCTTGATCGCCGACGATCACGCGATATTTCGTGACGGTCTGCGAAAGCTCTTCGACGGCACGGATGAAGTGTCAATTGTCGGAGAAGCCTCCAATGGGAACGAATGCGTCAGGATGCTGGCGAAATTGAAGCCGGATATTCTCCTTCTCGATTTGCGGATGCCGGAAAAAGACGGTCTGGGTGTGCTGGAAGAGATTAATTTTGACTCCACGCCAACGCGCGTGATTGTGCTGACAGCGGCGGAAGATGACCGTGACGTTGTGCGCGCCATGCGCCTCGGAGCGCGTGGAGTGGTGCTCAAGCAGTCGGCAAGCGACCTTCTGCTCAAGAGCATAAAGAAGGTGCACGACGGCGAAATTTGGCTCGATAACCGCATGACCGCCGAAGTCATCGATGCCTTCAAGCGTTCGGCTGAGACGGGCCAGCGTCGCGACAAGCCCCTGCTGAGCGACAGGGAAAAAGAAATTGTGCAGTTGGTGGCGCAAGGATTCCGAAATCGCGAGATCGGCGAGAAGCTTTTCATCAGCGAGCAGACCGTCAAAAACCACTTGCACAATATCTTCGACAAATTAGGGGTATCGGATCGGCTGGAGCTGGCTCTCTACGCGATTCACCATCGCCTGATTGATCAAGCGTAACAGCGGTGTGGCAGCTTTGATCTCTCCCATAGAACAGCATTTCTCAAAACGGCCCACGCGCGTAGCTCTGGCCGCATCAAAACCATCCTAAACATACGGACTTATGTCGGACGAACCAAATCCAGGAACAGGAAAATATCCCCGCTGCGGATCGCCTATCCCAGTAGGAACAGCGGAGTGCCCTCATTGCGCGAATCGCTGGTCATCGCTGCTGCATTCGCGTGAGACGGTCTTGTCTCTTTGCCTTCTGGGCTTGATTATTTTTTTCCTGGTCACAGGAGCGATAGTCAGTGACTATCACCAAAAGCTCCAATCGCTCGGAATTGAATGGTTTGAAGCCGGACGCGAGCAGCTCGCAAAGAATAATCCTCGCGCCGCGCTGGCAGACTTCCGGAATTCGTTGGTATACAACCCGGATGACGGGCGAGTGGAATTCCAACTGGCGGAAGCCCTGTCAGCAGAAGGAAGAGATCAGGAGGCGCACTCATATCTTCTCGGATTGCTTGCGCAGGCCCCATCGGACGCACCCGTCAATTTGGCTTTAGCTCGAATTGCGACGACTGCAGGCTCCGAAGCCGATGCCCTGCGCTATTACCATGCCGCGA
>JASHRN010000097.1 GCA_030037335.1 Candidatus Acidiferrales bacterium
GAATATCGGCGACGGCTACGGCGTGTTCGAAGCCACGCACGGGACAGCGCCGAAATACGCGGACCAGGATGTGATCAATCCCGCGTCGGTGATGCTGAGCGGCGCGATGATGTTTGAATTTCTTGGCTGGAAGGAAGCAGCGTCCCTAATCGAAAGCGGAATCGAGCGCACGATTCAGCAGAAGCGCGTGACGTACGACTTGGAACGGATGATGCCAGGCGCGACGAAACTGAAGACTTCAGAGTTTGCGTCCGCAATTATTGAGAATATGGAAGCGGCGAAGGCTGTTCAGAGTTAACAGTCGAGACTTGAGGCCTAAAACTTCACCGAAATTCACAGCGCGCCGTTTGTGAGTCTGCGGTACACTTATCGGCTGACTTTTTGTTTTCTCTGCAATTTGTGCAGTTGACGCAGGTATTGTTCTTTCAACTCTGAACTATTAACTCTCAACTATTTCTTAGGAGCGATAATGAGAAAGAAAGTCACGGTGGTGGGCGGTGGAAACGTGGGCGCAACAACGGCGCAGCGGCTCGTCGATTCGGGCCTCGCGGACGTCGTCTTGACGGATATTTTGGAAGGCGTGCCCACAGGAAAAGCGCTCGACATGCTTGAATCGGCGCACATCTCGGGATCGAATGTGAATGCCGCAGGAATTTCAACCGCGACGGGCGACTACAAAGAGGCCGCGAACAGCGACATCGTCGTCATCACCGCGGGATTTCCCCGCAAGGCGGGAATGAGCCGCGACGACTTGCTGAAGGCCAATTACGAAGTCATTAAAGGTGTCGTCGAGCCGATCACGAAGCTTTCGCCGGAAGCGATTTTGATTACGGTGACGAATCCGCTGGACGTGATGACGCAGGCGGCCTTCAAGATCAGCGGCTTCCCGAAAAATCGCGTGATGGGAATGGCCGGCGTACTCGATTCGGCGCGCATGGCCGCCTTCATTTCGATGGAGCTGAATGTGTCCGTCGAAAATATTTCGTGTTTTGTGCTGGGCGGCCACGGAGACGACATGGTTCCGCTGCCACGCTATTCAACCGTGGCGGGAATTCCACTGCCCGATTTGCTGCCGAAGGAGCGCGTGGACGCGATCGTGCAGCGGACGCGCAAAGGCGGCGGCGAAATTGTGAATTACCTGAAGACCGGCTCGGCGTACTACGCACCTTCCGCGGCGGCATTCGCAATGTGCGAAGCGATTCTGATGGACAAGAGAAAAATCATGCCGTGCGCGGCGTACTTGGAAGGCGAGTACGGGATCAAGGGACTGTTCGTCGGCGTGCCATGCAAGCTCGGCGCGCGCGGTATCGAGCAGATTATTGAAATCAAGCTGACGAATGACGAAAAGGCGGCGCTCGAGAAATCAGCGGCGTCCGTACGTGAGTTAGTGGGAATTTTGGGACTTTAAGCGCGGGCTCACAAAGCGACACTTCAAACCCTTTCAGGCAGGCTTCATTCTCGGGTTCAGGTGCGATTACGACTGTTTGGCCTATGACTCAAACAAGCGGCGAATGGAAGATCGTGAACGGGCTGCGCGTCTTCGTGTGCACGGCGGAAGGCAAGAAGAAGCTGCGAAATGATCGTGACGCGGTCGAGTTGATTGGCGAAGTCGTGGGCCAAAGCGCCGCGCTCGTGGTCATTCCAACCGAGCGGCTTGACGAAGAATTCTTCCACTTAAAAACGCGCATCGCAGGCGAAATTCTGCAGAAATTTGTGCAGTATGGCGTGCGAGTGGCGATTGTCGGCGACATTTCCCGGTACGCGCAAGAGAGTTCCTCACTGCGCGACTTCGTACGAGAGTCGAACCGCGGCGAAATGATTTGGTTTGCCCCGAATTTTGAAGAGGTGGAAAAACGCCTGGGGGCTTTAGCCGCTTCGCGCAGGTAACGCACAACAACGGGCGAAAAGCAAAGTCCTGGCAAACAAGCGGATCGTCACAATTGTCCGACATGTAGCGGATTACGGACGGCGTCCAATAATCCGATCGATGCATGCCGTGCCAGGGCCGGCAATAACCAGCGTCAGCAACGCTCCCAGATAAAGCACGATCAATTCCCCGTGATCGCTACCAGGACCCTTGCCGAGAAATGCGAAGTGATGCACGGCCGCCCACGCAACGAAAATATTTGCAAAACAAAACGCAGCAGCCCACCGAGTCCCGAGTCCAATCATTAGAAGAATCCCGCAAACAAAGTCCGAAACGAAAGCGATTAAGAACGAAGCATGTGGCCCTATCCCGACGGGATTCGGAAAATGCGCCATGAATTGCGCCCAGTGCGCCGGTTGCTTTTCCCATCCGTGACGCAAAAATAGAGTCACGCCTGTCCAGACACGTAATACAGCGAGCCCAGTCTGCGTTCGCTCGGGAATAAACCGCATCAAAAAGACGTCTCTCAGATTTGCCAATGTTGATCCTCGCTTGAGACCATTGCACCGTTCGACGTGCCACGGCCCGCATGAGTTTCAACCGACCGTTGCTAAGCGGATGAGTTGCGCTACCTGCTTCGGCCCGTTGTAACCTTATGCAGGCCAAATCCGTAAACTGAGTGGCCGACTGAATGGAATTCCAGGACCTATACGAGAAGTATGCGCCGGCGGTGCGGCGCTTCGCCCTGTTTTTGTGCGGTGACGCAATGATGGCGGATGACATTACGTCGGACACGTTCATGCGAGCGTGGCTGGCGCAGGAGCGCATTCGCCAGCCCACCGTGAAGAGCTATTTATTCACGATTGCGCGCAATGCCTATCATGACGTGCAGCGGCGCGAATGGCGCAAAACGGAGATCGATGAAACGAAGCCGGATTCCGCCATCGGCATGCAAGCCCATTTGGAGCAGAAAGAAGAATTGAAAGCGGTGCTGGCCGCTCTGAAAGAGCTGCCGGAAATTGACCGCACAATTTTGCTGATGCGAACGCTGGACGACATGCCATACGAAGAAATTGCCGCCACCATGGAGATTCCAGTGACTACGGCGAAGGTAAAAGTCCATCGGGCGCGCGCGAAATTGATGGAAGCACGAAACCCGGCACGCGAGGGTTCAAAGCCTTTAGGAGAACCACAATGAAGGTGACACGAGACGTAATGAACGATTTGCTGCCGGTGTATTTCTCCGGCGAGGCCAGCGCGGACACGCGCACGCTGGTCGAAGAGTATTTTCGCGAAAATCCGGAGTTCGAGCAAATGGCGCGAGGATCGGCAAGATCGCTCGAAATGTTGCAGACGGCAGTGGCCGTTGCCCCGGAAGCAAAGAAAGAAAAACGCGACCTGCAAAAAGTACACAAAGCAATGTGGCGGAGGAAGTTGGTCTTTGGTATGGCTTTGTTTTTCACGTTGGCTCCGCTGGCGTTAACTTACAGTAAAGGGCACATCACGTGGATGATGTTTCGCAATGAGCCGTGGAACGCCGCATTCTATTGGGCCTTTGGCGGGTTCTTGTGGGTGGCCTATTTTGGCCGTTTGAGCCAGCGCGTATTCTCGCTGGTCGCTGGGATTTTCTTTGGGCTATTTCCTGTCGTGATGCATTTTGTGTTTCCCGGCGGGCCCCACGTTTATACCAGGGCCATGTCTAACTTCATCATCGCGCTTTTGTGGGGCGTGGCGGCGCTCTTGCTTCTGCGATTCTTCTTGCGTCTGCGGCAGCGCACGGTGTCTCTTTTGTTTGCAATCTTTCTTACAGTGTTCCCGCTGGCGACGATGTTGTATTCCGTGCTGACGGGTTCAAAGGTCATCAAAGGTCCGGTCATTTGGATTGCCGCTGCATTCATGTGGTTCCGTTATTTTTGGTTGAGGCGGAAGACCAGGGCGAATGTAAACGAGGATGAATGCTAGAAGTTCTCGCTGATCTCGCGTCCTGGTGCGGACACGAAAACAAGGAATCGCAAAAAATGAAAACGGACGAAGGGACGTGGGACTGGCAAATACGAACGCTGTGGATCGTAATAGCGGTGTGCAACACATTTTGGCCGTTGTCTCTCCATACTTGGGCCAGCAGAATTGCAATCTGGAGCCTCGCGGCATTTTTTTTGGCGCTATCCATTATTCAGCCAACGCGGCGCAATTTACCGCTCACCGGAGCAGTCTTTGTGAGTCCCGGTGAGGCGGCGCTCACTGTGGACCGCCTAAGTATCATCCGGGATGGCAGCCCGCGCGCTACTAGGCTGGAAATAATTGTAATTGGCGCATTGTCAGTGCTCTTCTGGATTTGGCATTTTCGCTTGCGGGCCTATTCTTTTTAGCTCTATACCTATGATCACTCGGGCGAAGCACCGCCGATCGAACTTGTAGCGCAGAGCTTCGCCGCCTTTCGCGAAGTTCTGCGGCTTCTTTCGTTGTCATTCTGAGCGTAGCGAAGAATCTCGCCTTGCTGCAGTCATTGTCATTCTAGGAGGACCGGTCGCCCCACGGCGGCGAGGAATAAGCAGTTCGCTCTTGCAGTTCGTAGGTGCGCTGCTTGTCTATCCTTGGGGAACGAAGGGTTCGCCCGCGCCTGCCCGCCGTGGCGGGCAGGCAGGAAATAGCAGTCGTTTTTCTTGGCCCGACGCATCAGCCGGGTCGCCTTTAAGTTAAGAATCTGCATAGGAGTTTCCAGCCACTCTAAAGTTTTTCTTGACAAGTTGTTTATCGAATGGTACATAGAGACGTGACGCGCAGTTTCTCCCGTCGCAGCCACCTTCGGGTGGCTATTGGTTTTTATGGGAGGCGAAACGACGGCGAAGATCTAATCGACACACCCGTGAAAAATTAGAATCTTGCGTAACCTACTGAAAACACAAGGTCGGACTCATTTCTAATCGACACCGATAAGCGCTTTTTGAATTCTCTGATCGACACTGATTATCGTCTGTTGAATAAAACTTCCATCTTCAGACCGCAGGAAGCGCGGGAATTTTGTCAATGGCAGCGCTTCGCCGCTCTCGGCATCACATTTACTGTGAGGACGCGGGATGCGGCGGCGTGTGATGCACTGCCGGATGCGCGGGCGCAGCAGGCACGACGCGCGCCGTGATGATTTTGTCCACTTTAGGGAAATTTTTGTCGATGAAGGCGTTGCCTTCGTTGGTGATGCGGTCCTGCAACCCAGTGAGCTGCTCGCCGTAGCCACTGTACAATGATTCGATAACGGGCATGCCTTCGGTCACTTTGCCGAACGGCGCGAAATTCATGCCGTCAAGGCGCGCATTGTTACCGAGATTGATGAACACCTGCGTGTTCCGCGAATTGGGCTGAGAGGTTTGCGCGTAGCTGACGTACCCGGGCAGGTTGCTTTCCTTGACGGGATCGTCTTTGATGTTAGCGTTAGCCCAGATTTTTCCGTACCGCGGATTGGCGGGAATGCCGAACTGCACGACAAACTTGGGAATAACTCGGAACAACGCCGCATCGTCATAAAAGTGATGCTCGACAAGATTATAGAAACGGTCCGCGCCGTTGGGTGCCCAGGCGCGCACGACTTCCATCGTGAAGTCGCCTTTGGTGGTATGAAAGCGCACATGAAAAACCGCCGGCGCAGTAGCGTGGAGCGAAGCAGGATTCAAAAGCGAACCAGTGGACATACGTCTCCTTTGGGTGGTATGAGTTGTGCTGGTCTGGGCGGAAATTGCGGGTGCAACGGCGCAACAAAGAGCCAGTGCTGCGAAGAAATTAACGGTTTTGCTGAGTTTCATTCTCCTTGTTTCCTCCAAGCGGAATGTCACGGCTGCGACTGCATTTCGCGGCTCACGCGCTCGCATTCGGCCATCACACGCAAAGTATTTTCGCCGAGAATTTTCTTGATGTCCGCATCGGAATACCCGCGATCGAGCAGCGCCTGCGTAATTTCCGGCAAGTGCGTCACGTCTTCCATGCCGATGGGCATATCAGAGCCGTCATAATCCGAACCGAGTCCGACATGATCAATGCCGCCGATCTTCACCGCATGGTCAATGTGGTCGACGATCTTCGTCCAGTTCACGCGCGGAAGTGTCCCGTCGAGCATGGCCTGGTGGGTCAGCTCATCCTCCGCCATGATCGAGCAGGCTTCGTCGCCTGGCTTGCACTTCGCATTCACTTCGTCCTGTATTTTCTTGCCGATTTCGGGATGCGCTTTGTTGTAATTCACGTAATCCTGACTCAGAAAGCCGACGTGATAATTGATTTGAATGACTCCGCCATGCGCGGCGAGAGTGCGAATCATGTCATCGGTCATGTTCCGAGGAACATTGCAAAGCGCGCGGCACGAGGAGTGTGAGGCGATGATCGGCGCTTTGCTCGTTGCAATCGCATCATAGAAAGTTTTGTCCGCAGTGTGAGAGATGTCGATCATGATGCCGTCGCGATTCATGCGTAGCACCACCTGCTTGCCAAAATCGGTAAGGCCGTTGTGCGCGGGCGTGTCATTGGCGGAATCCGCCCAATCGGTATTGACGGTGTGAGTAAGCGTCATGTACCGGACACCAAGCGCGGCAAATGTGTCGAGAACGGCGAGGTCGTCATTAATCATGTGTCCGCCTTCGACTCCCATGAGCGCGGCAATTTTGTGTTCGGCGAAGGCGCGGCGGACGGCGGCGGCGGTGCGCGCGAGCATGATGTCGTTGGGATGCAGGCGGGCCTGTTCGCGGACGGCGTCAATCATGTCGAGTGCCTTTTCGACTGCCGTTGGTCCCGTGATGGTTCCCGGCATCCAGATGGAAAAGAAAATTCCGTCGAGGCCGCCGGCTTTCATGCGCGGAATGTCGATTTGGCCGTCAGTGTGACGCGCGTCGAGATTGAAGTGCGGGTCGAGAAGGCGCTGCGTCGTATCGTCATGCGTGTCGATGACGATGGAGCCGAAGTGCAGAGCGCGAGCGTGAGCGGAAATTTTTGGAGTCTGGGCCGACACGATAATTGGAAAGGCCAAGAATAGCAGACCGCACGCGGTCGAAGCAAAGCTGCGCATGATCCTCGTTTCCTCCGGCGCAAAAGAGTAACGCAGCGAGGCGATGACGGCAAAGAAAAATTGAGCGGAAAAAGCAGATCTTACCCCTACGCGTCACCGGTTTTCTTTCGCCGGGCCGTCTGCTTTCTCCGGGGAATATAGTGAAATCGAATCAGATAAATGTTGTTTCCTTTGCCGTGTTTCGCGACTTTGAGCAGATCAAGTACCCCCAGGAAGCCAGATTCGCGCGCCAATTCCGCAGTGATGTCAGGAAGTCCGATTGGCACAATTGACTCGATTTCGATTTCTCCATCTCCCATCCGATAACGTCGCCCTTCTGTGACATGGGGCCTAGTCCAAATCCTGACGGAGCACGTTATATCCCCTCGGACCACTCCTTGCCGGAGACGCTTTGCAAACACCACGGCAGTGCTCCTTTGTTTCTCAAAAGGCGACGCGTCACTTCTGAATACCAGTGCGCTTCCATTCTTCGGAGCGTTCGGTGGGGCCTTGAGACCAGTTGAGCCAGTCCCAAATCGCGTGCTTGAGGACCTGGCGATTGATTTCGTTGTTGGATTCGGTGAGCGGAATGCTTTTCGGGCAAACTTTGACGCAATTCTGCGCGTTGTCGCAATCCTGAATGCCGCCGGGGCCCATCATGGCTTCGAGGCGTGCGCGCGAGTGCATTTCGCCTGTGGGGTGCATATTGAAGAGGCGAACTTGATTGATGATGGCCGCGCCGACGAATTGCGTGTGCGAATTCACTTTGGGACAGGCTTCCAGGCAATTGCCGCAGGTGATACAGCGCGCGAGCGGATAGCCGATTTGTTGCTCTTCGGGAGACATGCGCGGGCCGGGACCGATGGCATAGGTGCCGTCGATGGGAACCCAGCACTGCATGCGTTTGAGATTTTCGAACATCACGGACCGATCAACCTGCAAATCGCGAACAAGAGGAAATTTTGTGAGCGGCTCGAGGCGAATCGGCTTTTCGAGATTGTCGACGAGCGCGGAACAGGCCTGGCGAGGATAGCCGTTGATGAGCATGGCGCAGGCGCCGCAGACCTCTTCGAGACAGTTGGCGTCGTAAGAAACGGGCGTGGTGCCTTTGGCGTCGCGGGTGATGGGTTTTTCGGCGATGTCGCGCAGGCAGGTGATGACGTTCATGTGCGGGCGGTAGCGAATTTCGAATTCTTCCCAGCGCACGGATTCGTGAGGAGCGGCGCGGCGTTTGATGCGGACGATGAATGTGTTGTCAGCCATATGCCTCTGTTCAGAATACAGCAAAAAGATCTGCACCGTCCTACCGACGGTGACGGCCCGATGAAAGCGATCGGGCCCTACAACGGCAAAAACGAAAAGCAGGCGGCGTAAAGCCGCCCCTACAACTGCTAATACTTTCTCGGACGCGGCGGCAGAAGCGAAATGTCGACTGGCTCGTAGTCGAGCTGGATTTTGCCGCCGTTCCAACTGGCCTTGGTGGTTTTGAGCCAATTCTTGTCGTCGCGCTCGGGAAATTCGGGCTTGTAATGCGCGCCGCGCGTTTCGTTGCGCGCCAGAGCGCCGAGAGTGATGACTTTGGAAAGAATGAGCATGTTGCCGAGCTCGCGCGTGAACTGCAAAGTCTGATTCGACCATTGCGTGCGGTCGGCGAGATTCACGCGGCTGAAACGGTCACTGAACTCATCGAGTTTGCGCAGAGCTTTTTCGAGATTGGCATTCAGGCGAACGACGGTGACGTGCTCGACCATGAGATCGCCAAGCTCTTTCCAGATGGTGATCGGATTTTCAGTTCCCTGCTGATTAAGCAGGGCGTCGTTCGTCTCTTGCTGGCGGGAACGCTCAGCGTCAAACACGCTCGATGCAACGCTTTCGCAGCCTTTTTCCAAATTGCGCGCATATTTGACGGCGCTCGGGCCGGCAATCATGCCGCCGTAAATGCAGGAGACGAGCGAATTGGCGCCGAGGCGATTTGCGCCGTGATATTGGTATTCGCATTCACCTGCAGCGAAAATTCCGGGAATGTTCGTGGCCTGACGTTCGTTATCCACCCACAAGCCGCCCATGGTGTAGTGCATCGCGGGAAAAACTTTCATGGGCTCGTCGCGCGGATCGGGCCCAACGAATTTCTGGTAGATTTCGAGAACGCCTTCGAGCTTGCGATCGAGCATCTCACGCGGGAGATGCGTCAAATCGAGATAGACGGCGTTCATGCCGGGAAGGCTGAGCTTTTCTTCGAAGACAATTTTGTAAATGGCGCGCGTGGCGACGTCGCGCGGGACGAGATTGCCGTATTTCGGATACCACTCTTCAAGAAAATAGAAACGCTCTTTTTCGGGAATGGAGCGCGCAGGACGATTGTCTCCGGCCTTGCGCGGGACCCAGACGCGGCCGCCTTCGCCGCGAAGCGATTCACTCATGAGCCGGCATTTGTCTTCGCCGGGAATCGCGGTGGGATGAACCTGGATGAATTCGCCATTGGCGTAATAGACGCCTTGCTGAAAGAGCGCGGATTGCGCCATGCCGGTGCAGGCGACGGAGTTTGTCGTTTGGCGGAAAATTGCCCCAATGCCGCCGGTACAAAAAATCACCGCGTCGCAGGGAAAAGTCCGGACTTCCATGGTGCGTAAATCCATGGCACAAATGCCGCGGCAGACGCGGGATTCGTCAATGACGGCGGAGAGAAACGTCCAGCCTTCAAATTTGTGAACTTTGTCTTCGGCTTCGAAGCGGCGAACTTGTTCATCAAGCGCGTAGAGAAGCTGCTGGCCCGTGGTCGCCCCCGCAAATGCGGTGCGATGATGGAGCGTGCCGCCGAAGCGGCGAAAGTCGAGCAGCCCTTCCGGCGTGCGATTGAACATCACGCCCATGCGGTCGAGCAAATCGATAATGGCGGGCGCGGCTTCGCACATGCCTTTGACGATGGGCTGGTTGGCCAGGAAATCGCCGCCGTAAACCGTGTCGTCAAAGTGAATCCAGGTCGAGTCGCCTTCGCCCTTTAGATTTTTTGCGGCATTGATGCCGCCTTGAGCGCAGACGGAATGCGAGCGTTTCACAGGAACCACCGAGAACAGTTGGACTGGCACTCCGGATTCTGCGACGCGAATCGTCGCCATCAGTCCTGCGAGGCCGCCGCCAACGACGATGATCCTAGGTTCGCGCATGAACTCCTATGTCGAAAAGCGAACTGCAGACTCCTCGTCGCCGTTCTTCGCTAGGCGAAGAACGGACCGCTCCTCGGAATGACAATTCCACGTCAGAGATAGCCATTGAATGGGTGCCAGTTGTAAATGAAGCCCGCGATGATCAGAACACCGACAACCGCAAAAGCAATTCCGACGGCAGCACCGAGCCATCCGGCGGCGCGCTGCGCGCGCGGGGTCACTGCAATTCCCCATTTGCAGCAAAAATTCCAAATGCCGTTTCCGAGGTGAAACGACGCGGCGAGCACACCGATGATGTAAAACGCCGCATACCAGGGATCCGCGAAATGGAGCGCCACAGCGGCAAACGTGCTGCGTCCGTGCGTGGCA
>JASHRN010000098.1 GCA_030037335.1 Candidatus Acidiferrales bacterium
GGAGGGATCGCGGGCGAAGCGGCGCGTCCAATAGGCGTAGCTCAGGACAGTAACACGCGGCGCGGCGGGACTTTCGTCGGCTTCGGTGATGCCGCGACCGAGGAGCGGAGTGACGCCAAGGGTCGAAAAATATTGGCCGGTGACCATCACGCCGTCGGCAAGAGTTGGTTCGCCATTGATGCCGACGGTCGTGTTGCCTGCGTTGAAGCCCAGCGGCACAAAGGCGAAGATGCCGGACAAGGCTTTGTTTTGCGTGTGGAAGGCATCGAAGGCAGGATAGGAGAAGGAGTATTTCGCCTCCCATCTGGTTTGGCCGAACATCGGCGGCCACTTGTTGTCGTCCCACTGAAACAAGACAAGCTGCTGCGGATTCTTTACCGGCAACGATTTGAGCAGGACGGCGTTAATTAAACTGAAGATCGCCGTATTTGCGCCAATGCCGAGCGCGAGCGTAAGGACGACGACGGCAGTGAAACCGGGGGATTTGATAAGCATGCGAAAGGCGTAGCGAAGATCTTGAAGCAGGGTGCTCATCGATCACCTCACAGTGCCACAAGCATGGTGGCCCAGGTCGGAAAACAAATGCAGATTCCTCGTCGCTGCGCTCCTCGGAATGACAATAAAACATGCGGGGGCTACTCATAGCGCAACGCGACCATGGGATCGGTGCGCATGGCGCGGCGCGCGGGAATGTAACAGGCTAACAGCGCGACCGCGAGAAGGAGCAGTGCAACTGCCGTGAACGTCAGAGGATCAGTTGCGGTGATACCAAAAAGTTCGCGCGACAAAACCCGCGTAAGCACAAAGGATGCAGCGAGGCCGATCGCGAGGCCGAGAACGGCTAGCGTCAACCCCTGCCGTAAGATGAGACGCAAAACGTCACGCGGCTCGGCGCCGAGCGCCATGCGAATCCCGATCTCATGAGTGCGCTGGCGTGTGGTGTAAGCCAGGACCCCGTAAATGCCGATCCCTGCAAGAACCAACGCGAGAATGCCAAAACCGCCCACGAAGGTGCCGCCCATGCGCTCCGTGGTGGTGTTGAGTTGAATGCGCGATTCAAGGGTGGTCAAGTCGAAAAGAGGAAGATCGGCGTCGAGAGAATGGACCGCATCCTGAACCGAAAACGCGAATGCCAGCGGATCGCCTGCGGTTCGAGCATAGATTGCAACGTGACGGTCGTAGTCCTGAAAAAGAGGCAGATAAAGGAAGGGCTGAGGTTTCTCGCCGACATCATCGTAGTCGCTGTCCTGAGCGACGCCTACAACGGTGTACCACGATCCACCGGCCTGAAGCTTTTCGCCGATTGCATCGCGATGTGGCCAGTAGCGTTTCACGAAGCTCTGGTTCACGATGGCGACCTGTTGCGAACCACTGATGTCGGCGGTGGTGAATTCGCGGCCAGCGATCAGGGGAATCTGAAGCGTTTGAAGATAACTGGGACCGACATCGGCGTACTGCACGTTCATCGATTCGTGCGGTCGGGGAACGTAGCCTTCTGCTTGAATCGAGTAGACACTCTGGTCGAATCCGAGGGGAATCCAGCTGGCAATGGTCGCGGACTGCACCCCAGGAATCGTCTGGAGCTTTTCAAAGACCTGCTTATCGAACTGCGTGCCGGATGTTTTGTCGTAGCCCATACCGGAGAGATCGTAGTTATCCAGAAGGACGTTGTGAGGGTTGAAACCAGGATTGAATTCGTCTTTCGCGCGAACGCTGCGGATGAAAAGACCCGCGCAGATGAGAAGGAGAAGAGACATCGCAATTTGAGCGACCACCAGCACACCGGAGAGCCGCATCTTGTGAATTCCACCTGAGGCGCTGCCTGCCTCTTCTTTCAGAACGTTCACAGGCTGCAAACTCGATGAACGAAGAGCCGGCAGAATGCCAAAGATGACGCCGGTCAAAATCGAAAGGGCGAAGGTCACGAGGAGCACGGTGCGATCGGCAGTAACATTCATGGAAATCGGAATTTCGGCGATCGGCGGAATGAAGTCGTTCAGCGAGCCGGCGGTCCAGAGCGTGAAAAGCATGGCGACGATCCCGCCGGAGATCGCCAGAAGCAGGCTTTCGACGAGCAACTGTCGAACCAGCCGCCAGCGCGTTGCGCCCACGGAAAGCCGAATGGCCATTTCGCGGCGGCGCGCGACGGAACGAACGAGGAGAAGATTGGCTATATTCGCGCAAGCAAGCAGCAGAACGACTCCCGAAATCGCGAGAAGCAGGAACAGAATAAAATGCAGATAGAAGTTCGCACCCCACGGCGCGCGCCATAGGGGGCTGGCGGCAATCGTGTAATCACCCAGGTGATAGGTCGGGAATTGTTTGGCTTCCTGCTGCATGAGCACGTTCAGATCGGCTTGCGCTTGGTCGGATGTAATGCCGGGCTTGAGATGACCAATGGACATGATCCAGTCGCTGCCGCGGTCTTGCAGAAGATCGCCGCCGGTGTGGAATACTTCGTCCATGACGATGGGAACCCAGAGGTCATAGCTAAGTCCGGTCTGCGTTCCGACGAACTCGCGCGGAGCAACACCGACCACTTGAAAAGCGTGGCGATCGATCTCGATGCTCTGGCCGATAATTGAAGCAGCGCCGCCGAATTGCCCCTTCCACAGGTGATAGCTAATGACGACAACCGGCGCTCCACCGGGCTTGGCGTCTTCCGAAGGAAGAAAACCGCGGCCGAGGATAGGCCGCACGCCGAGAGCGTCGAAATAGTTTGCCGAGACCAGCACGCCCCACAGGCGGACCGGTCTGGCATGAGCGGTGAGGCTTGCCGTTATCGGTGAACCGGCGAGAAAGCTGGATAGGGTAGTGTTGTGATCACGGAGGTAGACGTAGTCGGGGTAGGAAATCGGATTTTGATCACGGCTTCCGCCGGCGCTGATGGCAACGTACCGGCTGGCGTGCTTCACGCCGGGGATAGGATTGAGAACGGTGGAGTTGATCCAGCTAAAAATGGTGGAGTTGGCACCGATGCCAAGCGCAAGAGTGAGAATAGCGATAATCGTGAAGCCCGGCGACTTCAACAGGACGCGAATAGCATAGCGGACGTCTTGCCAGAGAGTCATAGACACACCTCGATGGAGCAAAGATGATGAGCAAATAACAGGCCAAGGGAGGCGAGGATCAGCCAAATGAATTCAGCAGCTTAACTAAGAAAGCGACGTTGAATGGCATGTGAGTTGTCCGATTATGGGAAGGATTGTCGCTGGGCCGGACAGTCGCGGTTGAGGCTGCTACGGAGGCTTCTGGTACATCAAAGGCGGCTGACGGTTTCGGGGGTTAATCTGCTTGACTCTACCGGTGTTGCGGCGTCTAATTTAATACTGCCCACCCCTTAGACTCAGCTGTTTTTGTAATCCATAGGCGAAGGAAATCTTAGGCTCCAAATCTCATGAAAGCTTCTGACTCGGAAGGAGTTCACACGAAATGAGAACCAAATCTCTCGCTCTGGTTCCCTTTCTCGCGATGGTTGTGACGCTCACGCTCGCTGCGCCCGCATTCGCCCAGAACGGGAAACTGAAAATCAAGGTCAGTCCAAAGCAAGCATACGTTTTTGTGGACGGCAATGCGATACGGGAAGGCAGCCAGACAGTCAAGCTGCCGGCCGGAACGCATTCGGTGGGTGTTTATAACTACGGGTACACGTCGCAGACGCAAAATGTGGATATCACCGCGGGCAAGACGACAAATCTGGATGTGAAGCTGCAGAGTTCCGGCGGCGACGTATCCGGACCCTTCGGAGATATTGAAATCAAGGGGAACTCACGTGCGGCGGTGCTGCTTAACGGTAAGACACCCGCATATTTTGTGGGGCACGTAGATGAATTCAATTTCAATGCGCTGTTTTGGCACCAGAGGCTGCTTGTGAGGGCGGGGACGTATCAGATCGACGTAACGCGCAACGGGCAGACGATCTGGTCGGGTCCTGTGACCGTGCAGGCCGGACAGCGCGTTACCGTTCACCTGAACGATGGCAAGACAAACACGAAAAACTGGAAAGACGGCAACACGCTAAAGGCACAGCCGAGATTCAGAGCAGGCTTGGTGAATACGACGGTGGCTGTCGCGCCAGTGTCCGGCACATTCTCAGCGTCCCCGACGCAAATTAATTGCGGCGACTCTTCGACGCTGACGTGGAGCTCGACCGACGCTGTGGACGTGAACATCACGCCAGTTGGGACGGTGCAGGCAAGCGGGACGCAATCGGTTT
>JASHRN010000099.1 GCA_030037335.1 Candidatus Acidiferrales bacterium
CTGCATCTGCCACAATTGCGACATCATTTGTTGCAGCGCTTTGACTTCCATTTCAGTCCTCGCTTCGCCGTTTCACATCTGAAATTTGACCGCCAAACCGCTCCAGCATCGCGCGCACGATCGGATCTTCTTCCATTCGCGCGCGCATTTCCGCTGCTCTTGGCGGCGCGCTCCGGCTGGAATCCAGTTTAACACAAACGCGCAGCGGCTGGCCCATCACGGAACTGAGCACGGTGCGCAATTTCTCCATAGGGTCCCTTGCCTGAAGCATCTCCGCAAGCGCGCGGCTTTCGGGCGGGAAATATAAATTCATTTCCGCGCCTTCTAGTTCCCAGCGGGTGGCATGCTCGACCATTGACCACAAGAATTTCTGATTGCGCAGTTGGGATTGAATCGCCTCCATCTGCGCTTCGGCCAGCTCGCTAAACTGGTTTTCTGCCGCCTTCGCCACAATTCGGGGCGGGGAAGCGGGCACCAGCGTGGCGCGTTCTTCGCGTCCGATTGTTGGCGTGGAAAAATTTGTCGATGGCATACTCGGAATAGATGCGTTTGCCGTCGGCAAAGTTGGTGCGGCGCTCGGAGCGCTCGCTGTTGCTGCGGCTGCTTGCATTTTAACTTCGCTCGCATTCGCACCGCGCGCAGCGGGCGACGCACTGGCTGTCGAAACGGCTTTGCGCCCGACGCTCTCCGGCGCCTTTTCTCCGCGAATCTCCGCCAGCACTTCCTCGAGCGGTGCAAGCCGCGATGCATTCACCAGCTTCAGCAGGCCCAATTCGAGATGCAACCGCGGATCCGGCTTGCGTCGCAAGTCTTCATCTGTCGTCATCAGAATTTGGAAAAACCGTGTCAGGTCTTCCTCGCTGAAAATCTCGGCCTGTTTCGCAAGCCGCGGCCGTTCGTCCATCGGTTCGGTGATCAGCGGCGATTCCGCGCCCGCCACTTTCGCCACAAGCAGATTGCGCACGTGCCGGATCGCCTCGCGGCAGAAATGCTGCAAATTCTGCCCCTCGGCGTACAGGCGCTGCACAAGAGTCAGCGCCTGCTCGGCGGATTGCGCGGAAATCGCTGAAATCAATTCATCGAGAACTTCTTCGGCGACCACGCCCAGCAGTTCGCGCACCTGTGCATCTGTGATTTCTTCACCGGAATATGCAATCGCTTGCTCCAGCAGCGAAAGCCCGTCGCGCAAGCTCCCTTCTGCAGCGCGCGCCAGTACGGCTAACGCACCCGGCTCAATCTTCAATTTTTCTTCGCGAGTCACGCGCGCCAGAGCGTCGGCGATTTCCTGAAATGCCAGCGAGCGGAACTGAAAAAGTTGCGCCCGTGATTTGATCGTGTCGACCAAATCCTCCGGCTGCGTCGTCGCCAGAATGAACACAACTTTGTCCGGAGGCTCTTCCAAAGTTTTCAGCAGCGCATTCGACGCTTCATCCGTCAACTGATGCGCTTCATCGAGGATCACCACTCTGTGCCGCCCGCCAACCGGCGCGTAGCGCACCATCTCGCGCAATTCGCGAATCTGATCGATGCCGCGATTCGACGCCGCATCAATTTCCAGCACATCCAGCGACCCGCCCGCGGTAATTTCACGGCACGCATCGCATTGGTTGCACGGCGTCGCCGTCGGCCCGTTCACGCAATTGAGGCATTTCGCCAGAATCCGCGCCGTGCTCGTTTTGCCCACGCCGCGCGTGCCGGAGAAAATATAAGCATGCGCCAGCCGGTTCTGCTTGATCGCGTTTTCCAGCGTTTGCGTGACGTGCCGCTGCCCCACCACTTCCGCAAATGTCTGCGGCCGCCACTTTCGTGCAATCACCAGATAAGCCATACCTGTTGTCCCAGACTCTCTCGCGCGGGTAAGGAACTTCGGGTACTCCGCGGCGCACGAAACGGTCCCGCTACCGTTGCTCCCTTCCGGGCCTGGCGGGGTTTGCGGGGAATCGTCGCACAGAGCCCGAAGTTCCGCCGATTGGCTCGCAAGAAACGCCGCGCTGATTTGCGCCGCAATTTTCTGCGCAAACTTTTATGTGCGCCGCGCTTCTCGCTCGCATCGCGAGTCTAACACACCGCCCTTGAGCGTAAAAGTCACTGCAAGACCCTGCTCGAAGTATCTGAAGCGCGGGCAGCCAAGTCGCACAAAAAATCCACAAATAACGCTTGATAATCTATACTGTGTTTAATATAGTATATTGAACATAGGATATGGCGCACAGTGCACAGACCGTCGCAAGCTCTGATCTCTTCGAGAATCTTCGGCTTGAGCTCCGCCGCGGCTGCCTGGTGCTCGCTGTGATGGCAGCCCTGCGCACCGAACAGTACGGCTACACATTGCGAAAAATGCTCGCGGACCAGGGCATGGTCATCGATGAAGGCACGCTTTACCCTTTGCTGCGCCGGCTCGAAAGCCAGGGTCTGCTCACCAGCCGGTGGCGCGAAGAAGACAAGCGCAACAAGCGTTTTTACCGCCTCTCTCCCGAGGGCAAACTCATTCTGAAGCAACTCCTGAACGAGTGGCGTCGCATTGACGGATCGCTAAAAGAGATTCTTTCTTAAGGAGGAAGCCCATGGACCTTCTCGACCGTTATATCCAAGCCGTTCGCTTCTGGCTGCCGCGTTCGCAGCAGGATGATATCTCCGCCGAACTTGCTGAAGACATCCGCTCGCAGATGGAGGAGCAGGAGGCCAAACTCGGGCACAAATTGAATGAAGCCGAAGTTGAGACCATTCTCAAGCGTCATGGACGCCCCATGCTGGTTGCCAATCGTTATCAGCCGCAACAATACTTGATTGGCCCGGTACTGTTCCCTCTTTACCGCTTTGTTGTGATCATCGTTGTGCTTTGCTGTTCAGTGCCGCGCATTTTTACCTGGGTTGGCTTGGCGATTTTCAGTCCGTCCAGTCGTTCCCACTTCGGCGCCATGATGGCCAGCGTCTGGGGAACATTTTGGGTAGCCATCTTCAGCGCACTGGGAATCGTCACTGTGATCTTCGCAATTGTCGAGCGCCTGAATTCGAAATCGCATTTTCTCGAGAATTGGGATCCGCGAAAGCTGCCTCCGGTTCGCAATCATCGCCTCATACCGCGGATTAATTCCACGATCGATTTGGCGGCACATCTGATTTTTGTAACGTGGTGGACAACGGATATGTGGTCAACAACAATCTTCAATCGCGGTGGAGTACGCATCGTCTTTGCACCTGTCTGGAAGTATTTCTTGTGGGCCTTTCTGCTGATTGCAATCGCAAATATTTTCTTGGCCATTGCCAACCTCGTACGGCCGTATTGGAACTGGCTACGCGCCAGCCTTCAATTGGCTCTCACGATTGCCGCTTCTGCCGCATTCTGTTGGATATGCAAACTGAACATACTGGCCCAAGTCGCCGCGCCCAATCTTGCTCCGTCCCGCGCTGCGGAAATCGTCAACGCCATCAACTCTAACGTCTCGCACTCATTTCCATTTGTCGTGATTGCTTGTGTGCTCATTGTGGCACTTTCAGGAGTGGGCCGGCTGATTCGGTGCCGGAGCAGCCGCAGGTCCATGGTTGAGCATCTTGCTGCGTGAGCTAGCCGGTGCGTGGAAGTCTAAGCCGATTTTTTTCGCCTTATTTCACCGTTTCCAATTTCTTACCCTTGTTCGCCTGCGGCTTCGGAAAAGCGACGAACCACACGCTCTCCGCTTGCAGCTTGGCCGCACCCGTCACCCAACCCTCGCCGCTTGCCGTCGAGCGCGCCACCTGATAGAGAAACGGCCGCTGGTCCGCCGGATGCTTGCGGCCGTTCGCGATCACCTTGATGGCAACAATCCCGCCGCGCTCCACGCGCCGCTTGAGCCAGAAGCTGCATCCGCACTCGCTGATGTCCACCGTTCTTGTTACGTCGCTGAAGAATTTCCCTTGCGCGTCAAATCCAGTCACCTCGATGGCAATCGCCAGCGGAATGCGCACCTCCCTGCGCCGGTCGCGATTCGCTTCAATGCCCAGTTCTTCCCAGTTGACGGTGGTTTCCATGACGGACTCCTTCGCGCAAAATTCCTGCACGATTCGCGCCACGCTCGGTTTCGCTAAGTATTGGCCTCGGTGCGAACTAGGGTCACTGTTCCAAAACGGACTGGAGCATTTCGAAACTTCTGTGCCATTCCGGCAGCGAACAAGCCATCTGCGAACGAGGACCAGAAAGCCTATGCCACGCTTTTTCCGTTCGGCGTTTCCGGCTCGCTCTTCAGAAAACGATAAAGGCTCGTCCTCCCAATTCCGAGGATCTGCGATGCTCGCACACGATTTCCGCCACACATTTCCAGAACACGTTTTATGTGGGTCCGCCTTACTTCATCCAGCGGCAATGGCCGCCAGTTTTCATCTGTCGCCGAATGACTGTGCCTTCCGGGCTTGCGCACGATCACCGGCAAATCGTCCACATCCATAAACTCGTTCGTCGCCGTAATGGCCGCGCTCGAGATCACGTTCTCAAGCTCGCGCACGTTCCCGGGCCAGTCATGCTGGAGCAGGACGATCTGCGCGCGCCGTGTCAATCCTTGGAATGTTTTTCCGTAAGCCTCGCCATATTTTTTCAGAAAGTAGCGCACCAGAATCGGAATGTCTTCCGTGCGGTCAACCAGCCCGGGCACTCGAATTTCAAGGGAGCTCAGTCTGTAAAACAGGTCCTCGCGGAATCGCCCGGCAAGCACTTCGCTGCGAAGATTCCGGTTCGTCGCTGCGATCACGCGCACGTCAACTTTTTTTACTTCCGGCGAGCCCACTCGCTGAATTTCGCGGTTCTGAATCACGCGCAGCAGCTTCGCCTGCATCTGCGGCGAAGTTTCGCCAATTTCATCGAGGAAAACGCTGCCGCCATTGGCAAATTCGAAGAGCCCCGCGCGTGTGTCCGTCGCCCCTGTAAACGAGCCACGTATGTGCCCAAAGAGCTGGCTTTCCAGCAGCGTATCGACCAATGCCGAACAGTTGCACACCGCGAACTTCTGCTGCGCCACGGGGCTCATCTGATGCACGGCGCGCGCCACCAGCTCTTTTCCTGAGCCCGTCGGACCCGAAATCAGCACGTTGGTATAATGCCGCGAGATTTTTCGCGCCATGTCCAGCATCTCCAGCATCGCTGGACTGCGCCCAACAATTCCCTCAAATTCGAAATTGGTGAGCAGTTGGTCGTCGAGCGCGCGAACCTGCGAGCGCCGCGTCGAAACTTCCGCCAGCTCATCGAGCGCTTTCACCAACCGCTCTTCATCGAGAGGCTTGCAGAGAAAGTCCTGCGCGCCCCGGCGAATCGCCTCAATAGCCGAATCAAGCGAGTAGAATCCAGTAATCAGAATCACCGCAATATTCGGATCCAGTTGCAGCGATTTTTCCAGAAATGTGAATCCGTCCATCCCGGGCATTTTCATGTCGACGAGTGCCACGCGGCAGGCGCCCACGCGCACTTGCGCGAGCGCGTCCTCCGGATTCGTCGTTCCCATAGCGGGAAAGCCTAGGCGGCCCAGCTTCATGGCCGTAATTTCAACCAGCTCCGCTTCGTCATCCAGCACGCAGACGGGCAGGCTCCGCCGGGCCACTTCCGTTTCACCTAGTCTCTTTTCCGTAGCAACGGTCATCCCGTGCTTCTACGCACGGACTGTGCCATAAGCGACCGCATCGTGCCCGGTTGCCCAGTAGCAAGTCTTCAAAAAACTCGTTGCTTATGCGGGTTGCAAATCTCTGAGAGGGAAGCAATTACCGATACGACTTCCTTGCCGTTACGGTTTTCCCGTTATGCTACGACGCCGGACCTATTCTGTCCCCTACGGGACCGTTGCCATTTCAGAATTGCCAGTTTCAAAATGGATGCGGCTGTCTTGTTCCTCTCGCTTTGGAAACCTCCTTAATTCACCGCCGTTTCCTGAAAGGCGAACTCCAGTAGCGCCCTCATAGTCGCTTCCTTCGGCCGCAGCCGTATCATCTCCACCTCGTGCGCCGGAGCCTCTTCTTCTCCATTTCCCGCGCATAGATTGATGCTTGAAACCTTGTATGTCACCGGTACCGCGCGATTCATCGAATGTTCTTCAAGCATTCGCACAAACACCAGCGAACCTACGCGCAAGCGCGCCCGCAAATCCGCCCGATTGCCATCGCCGTCCTCTTGCAGGAAAGCTTTTTCGACAAAGAAGTTCTCTTCTGCATCCCAGCCGGAAATCTCCGCGATCCGGCCCTCGCGTCTTTCGCCCTGCGAACTCATCTGGTTTAGCCTCCGAGCGCCTTAGTGCAGTCGCAGGGCCAATTCTGTTTTGCCGTGCACTTGATTCCCAAAGGCTTAGCAAAGCCATAAGGACTCCAGCGTCTTTGCCGGAATTGCATTTCAGAACACTGTTTTGATTTGGCTCAGAGAACCGTCAGAAACTTCCGCGTGGGAGGGCCGAAAGCCGGTTCTTCAGCCGTAGTGAAGCCCCGGATAAAGCAGATTTAACGCCACCAGAAAAATATACGGAAAAAGTTTATCGTAGATAATCCACGCCAGCAGTAATCCCGCGAATCCCAGCCCTGCGAAAGTGCTCGCCGAAAATCGCGCTGCCGTTCCGCGGCTCATCAGCAGCGTGACCCCGTTGTGCCCATCCAGAGGAGGAAATGGCAACAGGTTGAACGTGCCCAGCAACAGATTCAGCACAAACAGAATGCTCAGCGCCGTCGCCGCCAGTTCTCCGCCACTGCTCGTCGCGTGCACCACTTGCGTATAGGACACGCTCTCCGGCGCGCGAAAAATTCCTGTGGCCATGCCGAGATGTATGCCAATCCCCGCTAGAATCATCAGCAGAAAATTGGCCCCAGGACCTGCCAGCGCCATCCACGCCGCGTGCCGTGGATTTCGCCGTGCCCATGCCGGATCGTACGGCGCACTCGCCCAGCCGATCATCCATCCAGCGAAAACATAAGAAAGAATCGGAACCACCACTGTACCCAAGGGCTCCTGCTGGATGTGCGGAATCGGATTCAGGCTTACCTGCCCGCCGTGAAAGGCCGTCGGATCTCCCATCCATTTGCCCGCCAGCGCGTGCGCTCCTTCGTGGCACACGGTGGAAAACAGGAACACCACATACCAGATCACACCCAGCACGATGAAGTGCGCGTCGAAATGAGGGATTTGCATATCGCGCGCTAGAGTATGACGCTCTCTGGCCCAAGACAAGCGCCGGACTGAGTTTTCATCCCAAATCAAACCGCCCAGCACAAATGCGAAGGAAGGAAATGCGTTCAGCAATGAATGGGAATCGCGAAGTTTGGCTCCGGGGCTTGGACTCGAACCAAGATTCTAGGCTCCAAAGGCCCATGTGCTACCAATTGCACCACCCCGGAACCGGAGTCCTGAAATTATAACGGAATCCTCTTCCGCCGCGCCATTCTTCGTCCAGCGCTCTTCTTAATCTTTGTTTGTAATTACAGAATTTGTGTGCAGCCGTGCTCAACCCTAATTGGCCACTACGTCGCCCTGCAAGGCCAATAAGTCGGGGACTCAGTCTTAGTGCAGGTGGAACTTCTCCAGAACGGGATGCAGAAACTCCAGCGCTAATTTCATCCCCACGCTATCCAGAAAATTGTAGTTGCCTGTGCGTAAAGCATCCTTTGCTCCATAACGCGCCGGATACCACGCCAGCGTTGCAAATCCACCCGCGTATGGCGATGCAACTGCCGGAATCGAGAACACGCGGTGCCCATCCTCGCCGGCTCGTGCTGTAACGCTAGAAATCAGCGCGTGCTTCACGCGGGGCCATACGCCTTTGCACGCGCACGGATAGTATTTCGTGTCCACCCGCAGCGCCTCGGCCAGCGCAAAATTCGCCGTACTTTCTGCCAGGGAAGTTCCGAGATGCGACCCCAGCCGTTCGCCATACGCGCCCCACCCCTGTCCCCACTCTGGCGGCACAGAGTCTGCCTGGCTGAATGCGGCGCCGAATACAACCGTCACAAGCTGCGGCATCCCCAAAGCTCTCACTTCGAAGTTGTGCAGGCGCTGATGAACATCGGGCCTCACGTAGCCGGTCTCCTGCACATCGGCTGTTGACCCGCGCGAATTGCTGCCCGATCCTCCTTCACTCTTTGATCCTTGAGCCCGCGCCATGCTGCCTGCCAATACTACCGCGAGGCACGATACCAACAGCACGCAACCGACTCGTGAACCGTAAACTGCAAAAAACCGCCGATTTCCTTTCAATCGCGCTGAGCGCGTCATTTGAGTTTGATGTTTTTCGCTCCCCGCCCGTGACTCACCGCAATCGCCACGCTACCCTTTATTTGACAACCACCGTTCCCCTCCGCTACGCTCACTGGCTTTCCTTCTTTCGTTTGGCCGCGCAATGCGTGGCGGGGAAACGGAATCTAACTCAAGCTTCATAACAATGGCTGACCGCAAGCTCCCAACTCGCGCTGAAGACTTCGCCGAATGGTACAACCAGGTCGTCCTGCGCGCCGAAATGGCCGACTACGCGCCCGTTCGCGGGTGCATGATCGTCCGCCCTTACGGTTGGGCGCTTTGGGAAAACATCACCTCGGCCCTCGACCGCCGCTTCAAAGCCACCGGTCACATGAATGCCGCTTTTCCCTTGCTGATTCCCCGCAGCTTCATTGACAAAGAGCAGCACCATGTCGCTGGATTCTCGCCTGAGCTCGCCGTAGTCACCGTCGGCGGCGGCGAAGAGCTCGAAGAGCCCTTGGTCATCCGTCCCACTTCCGAAACCATCATCGGCCACGCCTACGCGAAGTGGATTCAGTCCTACCGCGACCTGCCTGTTTTGATTAACCAGTGGAACAGCGTCGTGCGCTGGGAGTTACGCACCAAACTCTTCCTCCGCACGCTCGAATTTTTCTGGCAGGAGGGCCATACCGCGCACGCCACTCTCGAAGAAGCCGAAGCCGAAACGCGCCAAATGGTCAACGTTTATACTGACTTCGCAATTAAGGATGCTGCTGTGCCTGTGATTCCTGGCCGGAAGTCTGAATCAGAAAAGTTTGCTGGAGCGGACATAACCTACTCGCTGGAAGCAATGATGGGGGATGGCAAAGCCCTCCAATTTTGCACTTCGCACAATCTTGGGCAGAATTTCGCGAAAGCCTTCGAAATCAAATATCTCGATAAGAGCGGCGTCCACCAATTTTGCTGGACTACTTCTTGGGGCCTTTCGACACGCGTCGTCGGCGCCATCGTTATGGTTCATGGAGACGACCAGGGCCTCATTCTCCCGCCGCGCCTTGCGCCGTATCAGGTCGTCATCGTGCCCATTTTCAAATCCGACGAAGAGAAAAATACTGTTTTTGAAGCCGCCCGCAAAATTCGCTCTGAGCTCGTTGCCGCGGATATTCGCGTCAAAATGGACGAGCGTGACGGCAT
>JASHRN010000100.1 GCA_030037335.1 Candidatus Acidiferrales bacterium
CAAATTGAAACTTACGAGTACGGCATTCCGCCGATTTACGCGGACAGCGAAGTGCTGGATTTCGACGCGCTGCAAACGCAGACTGCGGAGCCCGGGGCGCATTACCCGGCGAAGGCGAAAACCGGCCAGCCGCTTGCGGCGGGATTCTTTCAGCCTGCGCCGGCGCGCGTTCCGCCAGACCTGGCGCAGCACGCTGCGGAATTGATGGGGCCTGTCGCACAATTCCTCACCGGAGCCTTTCCTGCACTTTTTGGCGGCGCGATGACGAATACCAGCACAGCCTCGGGTTACGCGATGGCACGTGATCAGGCAATGGGCCGGATCGGTCTCGTTTGGCGGCGCATGAAATTCTTCCATGCTGACGTGATGCTCGCCGCGGTTGATTGCTTCCGCAAAAACCGGCCTGGAGATGTGGAGGTGACGCTGCTCGGGTCAGGCGCGGCATTCGAATCGCAATGGATTTGCCTCGCGGATTTGAAAGGGAATTTATTTTCGTATCCGGAGACAGAGGAACAGTATCCAACGCTCTGGTCGGAGCAGCGGGCCGTGCTGATGCAATTGATGGCGAATCCTGATCCGCGATTGCAGGCCGTGCTGGGCGATCCGTCGAATTTGGGTTTGTTGAAGCGGCTGATTGGCCTCGACGAATTGGTGATTCCGGACGAGGAATCGCGGACCAAGCAGTATCGAGAAATCGCGCAGCTTCTGCAGGAATCGCCCGTCAAGCATCTGGATTCCGGTTCAGGCGCGCAAAGCGTTCTGCCGTCAATCATGCCGGACGAATTCACGGACAATCATGCGGTGGAACTGGACGCGTGTATGCGATGGTTTTCTTCCGATGCAGGGCAAGTTGCAAAAATCTCCGATCCCGGGGGTTACGCGAACGTCCGCGCGCATGCGCAGATGCACCGCAAGTTCCTACTCGCGCAGCAGGCACAGGCCGCCGCCCAGATTACTTCGGGCAGCACGACTTCTGCGCAAAAAAGTGCCGCCGGAGACCCTCAATAAACACTCCTAAGTTTCCTGTAGTGGTAATCAACGAAGTGATGTATATTGCGCCTTCCCTGAAGGGAGGGTGAGCGATGACTGTAGGGATTGGGGCGGTTTGCGAGGACGGAAAGTCAGCAGTCGTGGCCGCCGATAAGATGGTTACCTTCGCGGTAGGGCGTGGCCCCGAACGACCAGGCGAGTTTGCACTATTGCAAGCCCAAACTGATTGGGTGACTAAGGTAGGGATTGCACCCCCCGAACAAGTTAAGCCAAGCGACCCGAAATAAACCTGCCAGCTCTACAACACGCGTTCGATGACGATGTTGTCGCGGGACCCGTACGCGGTTTTCGGAGAAGGCGCGAATGGCGATGGCGCCACGAGGCGCACGACCTGCAACATGCGCTCGGGCTGGAATGGCTTGGCCATGCAGACCACGGCGCCGAAATCGCGGCTCGCGGCGTAATCAGCGGGCTGGCCAGTGCGCGAGATGAGGACCACAGGCACACGCGAAAGCCGTTCACTATTTTTGATAATCAGGCAGAGGTCGTACCCGTTCGTGCCGTCGGCTTCGATTTCCGTGATGAAGCATGCCGGAATCGTCGTTCGCAAAATGTCGAGGGCTTCGGTGCCGGTGCGCACGGCAAAGACATCGTAGCCTTCGGGGGTGAGCATAGTCTTCAACTGCTCCTGCGCGCGCAAATCCGATTCGACCGCAAGCACGATGGGGCGGACCACATCCTTCCGGTTGATCTCGCCTTTCGCGGAAGTGGAAGCACCGCGTACCGTCGATTTTTCCTTTGAGCCCGGACCCGTCGCGGCGATAGCCGCGGCGGCGCGTTGGTTCGCGTGTGTAAACTGAATGGCGACGCCGAACTGGCCTCCGCCCAAATCCGTGGCGCGGACAACTTCAGCAGGCTGCTCGGCATTGAGTGCATTCGGTGCGGTGGAGAACGGAAACGTTACTCCGACGGGCATTCCTTTGTGAAATTCGCTGCGGGAAGTCGAGAACAAAATTCCGTCGCGCGAAACGTCAATAGTTGTGGCGATTTCGGTGAACATCGCGGAATTTTCATCCGTGACGCGCACGCGTACTTGAGCGCAAACCTTTACGCGCTTGCGCCGGCGTCGGTCTGCTCCGGCTGGAGGTGCCCCTTTCCGAGTTTCGTCATTGTGTTGCAGATCCATCGATGACATCGCAGAACCTCATTCCGGGTTTCGCCAGATTTGCCATCAGAATCGCAGCTTCAGAGTTTCTTGCTGCACATTCCATATCTGATGGCCGGCGCGCGTCGTGTGCCCGCTTGCAGCAGGCATTCGCTGCCGCCCCCGAATGAAGCAATCTTCCTTTGAGGTTAGCACTGTGGACTATGGTACGGAAGTGCTTTTGTGACCTTTCGGGCAAGATGCCAGAGTGAACGCTCTGTGCCATTTCGGTACAGCAGTGTTGGGGGATTATCGCTGCGATGTTCTACCTTCGTTTTACTTTTTTTAATTTCCGGCGTCGAATTTCAAGCTTCCAGAACAGGAGAATTGTATGGCTATCAATACAACGCGATTCCCACTTCGCGGCACGCAGCCGCGTAGTGCAACAACCCGGCGCGTACAACCGGTTCGTCCCAGCGATGATGAAATTCTCGGGCTCGTGACGTCCGTGGCTCGTCCTGCGCCTACTCCGCAAGCAGCGGGTGGGGTTCCAGCTTCGCCCGCACAGGTGCAATGGCCCAAAACCAAACCAGAAGCACAAGCCGCTGCCTCGCAAACGGGACAACAGCGTGCAAGCGAGGACAGTCAGACTCTCCCGCAGTGCGCTACCGATGAGCAAAGTGTGAATGGATCCGCAACGGAAGATGCTGGTGCGAATGCTACAGGTGAGTCGTCGCTGTCCCCCGAGGTCGAGCAGATTCTCAACACGCATCCTCAGCTTCGCAGCGCATGGGACACTGCGCAGGAATTTCAGTCTGTATTTGCGACTCCCGCTGCTGCGCAGGATGCGAAATCGCAGCTCGATGAGCTCGACTCGATGTTCTTTTCCGGCGATCCGTCGTCGCAGGCCGCACTCGCCGCGCGCATTCATGAACTTTCGCCAGAGGCCTTTCATGCGCTCGCGCAGGCAATGCAAACGTACGCTGCGGAAATCGGCAAGCAGAATTCCGCGCCAGCATCAGCACAGTCGCAAGAGAGCAACGCGGCCGCGAACAATGGCGGCAACAGCGTGGTGTCTGCCGCCAACGCGCAAAATCCTCCCTTGCAAAGTTCAGTTCAGGGCCGCCCAGCGAGCAGTTCAGACCCCGCATCCACGTCACGAAATGTGATACCGACGCATTTCCGAAGCGGCAGCCCTGCTGTCCAAAACTCCCCGGAATTGCAAAGCGCTGCAACGCGCGCCACGCAACTTGCATTTTTCCATTCAACAAACAGCGCAGCGGTGCATCAGGTGTTGGCCGCGATCGAATCGCAGGTGACGCATCTTCTGCCAGCAAGCATCTCCGCGCCGACAAAGACGCGCATCGTCGGCGAAATTTATCGCGATCTCGGGTCCGCGCTTAGCGCGAATCGCCAACTCGGCCATCAGCTGCGTCAGGCTTTTCGCTCCGGCGCGGGAGACGCTGCGCATCAACGCGCGATTGTTGCGCTAGTGGCCGGACGCGCGCGGCAGGCACTGCCCTCTATCGCGCGTCGCGTCATCAATGAGTGGACCCACGGCGTCGTTTCAGCGAATCACGAAAAGTTGTCGCGCCAATCCGCTTCGGCCAAGCGCGTGGACATTTCCGGCGCGGCATCGGATGGCGTAAAACGCCGGCCTGTGTCACCCCGCGACGTGGACTACAAGCGCCTCAGCGACGCGGACATTCTGAATTTGTAGGGTTGCGGCCGTATGGGAAATGGGCGGGCGCCGAGTTAGCGGCTTCGAATATCCGTGATGCCGATTACCGGCGGGCGCGATTCGCGGCGTGGCTTCCGTTGCCGTGGCGATTGGCCGAGTGGCTTGCGTTACCATTCCCGCTTCCGTTCCGCGGACGTTGTGCGCCGTTTGTCGCAACGGGTTCTTCGCTTGCCGTATGCGGAGGCGCGAGCATGCGCACAACGTGGAGCAGGCGCTCCTGCTTGTATGGCTTTGCGATACAGACAATCGCACCGAGCGCGTGCGCAGTCGAATAATCATTGGGCTGACCGCGACGCGTGGTCATGACCACCGGCACATTGCGCAACCGTTCATTCGATTTGACAATCAGGCACAGATCATAGCCGGACATATCGGGTACTTCAATTTCCGTGAGTAGCAAATTCGGTGTGCGCTGGCGTAGAAATTCTACGGCGGCCGCGCCGGTTTCGACGGCCTCAACCGCATAGCCCTCGCCGTGCAGCATGCCGCGCAGCGTATCGCGCGAGCGCGCTTCGCTTTCGACGATGAGCACCAGCGGCATGGGTTTTTCGAGTTCACGTGCCACTTCTCCGGCATTTGTCGGAGCGGGCTTGGCCGCTTCTTCGCGCTGGTTGTCCTCGTGATGCTTGCCATTGTAAAAGCGAATGCCGATTCCGTAGCGGCCTTCGGGCATTTCAAAAACGCGCGCCACAACGGCGGTGCGCTCGTGCTGCACTCCGCCGGCGCTGCCGGAATACGGGAAGGTGACGGCGAGATCCATTCCCTGGCGATAACTCGCGAGGGAGCTCGTAAAAAGTAAGCCATCTCGTGAGGCATCAACAGTGGTGCAAACTTCTGCTTGTTGCAGCGAACCGGAATTCATTCGCACGCGGACTGGCGCGGAGATTTTTGTGCGCAGGCGGCGGCGGCGTTCAGTGACGCGCGGCTCCGCGCTTGCATTTTCAGACAATTTGTCCGATGGCCCCATCACTTCGGTGAGTTCTGCCATTTTCCATCCCTCATTTGCGAATCCAGCGCGCGGGAGCGATCCCGCGTCTACTTCGCATCGTTCGTTACCTTAAATATTGGCGATCCCCAAGCGCGCAGAATATAGCGCGTGAGTCACATTTTGGCAGTACTGGCGGCACTTTGGCACTGGTACGAAGGTACCAGCATGGCAACTTTGCCTCCCTGCGCTGTCGCAAGGGCGAAGCCAGATCCTTGGCTGCGCTGAAGCATTTGGTTTAAGGGCCTTGACACTGACGTGCGCGCATCACAAGGCCTGCAACAGCACCCCTATTCTATGCGCCGTTCATTCTTACGACTCTAACAGAAGACCCCGCAGCACCGCTTTGAATTTCACTTCCAGGAGAAAAACGCAATGCAGATGCAAAATGCGCAGTCCGTAGCGATTCAGCTCGAAAAGGTTCGCGACAAACTTCCTCTGCTTTATGAGCGCGACGACATTTTACTCACCATGATTCAGCAGCGTGGCGACGTGGACAAAGTTTCCAGCCGCAACATGCGGCTGCCGCTGCAAATCCGTCCCGGAGGCAAGGCCGGCCTCGCAAACCTCGACGGCGGCGACCTCGGGCGCGGTTCTGGAACCACTTACGACGTGGCGCAAGTCACGCCCGTGTTCTTCCGCAACGCCGTGGAAATCACCAAGCTCGTCGAGTACGCGACGAATTCGCCCGAAAAAGCCATCGAAAACGCCGCCAAGCGCGAAGTGAAAAATGCGATGGCGCAGTTTCGCAGCTTCCTCGACAAAGTGATGCAGACGAATGGCAACGGCGTGCTAGGTACAATCGGCTCGATTGTCACTACGGGGCTTCCTGCAGGCGTGGGCGCGCAGCTCAATTTGACAACTCCGCCAGGCGCGGCACTCTTCTATTACAACCAGACGATTCAATTCTACGATCCGACGCTGACGAATAACTTCAACGTGAACACAAGCACGACCACGAACATCCTCCTCGTTGATCCGTTCAACAAATTCATCCAGATCGACAACCTGCCTACCGGAGTTACGGCCGGCGATCTGATCGTTCATGATGGCCTAACCGGCGCACAGCCTGTCTCGCTTTTCGGAGTGCCGTATCATCAGTCCAACGCGACCACTGGCACGTGGCTGAACTTGAATCGCGCGACGTATCCGGTGGAGTTGGCGACGCCGCACGTTGCCGGCAATAATGCAGCCATTACGCCGGGCGTTGTGCGTCTCGCGATCAATAAAGTGCGGAAAGCGTTGGGCACGAATCAAGTTGGCAAGCTGATCGCGTACACCGCGCTCGAACAGGAAAACGCATGGGAGCAGCTCGGCATTTCTATTTCGCAAATCATCAAGGAAGGGGCGGGTGGGCGCGCGAGCGACCTCGACTTGCTCTTCACCGGCGAGCTGACCATGGCTGGCGTGCCGATTAAGTCTTCCATTAACGCGAACCAGGCGCGCATCGATTTTCTGGATCTTTCGCACTGGGGACGCGCCGTGATGCAGGACATCGATTTTTACGATGTCGGCGGGCAAACCGTGTTTCCGATTTACGGAGCTTCGGGCGGGCTGTCGGCGGCGTACATTTTTTACTTCGTCACCGGATTCCAGGTCTGGACCGATTCCCCGCGCAGCGGGGCGTACATCGACAGCCTGGCCATTCCGGCTGGCAACTAAGTGTAGAAGAGAAAAAGGGCGGCCCTTTCAAAAAGAAAGTTGCCGCCCTTCAAATTCAACACGTCGTACTGAACGCGCCTCAGAAGCAATTAAATTGTACAAAACCCTCCGTGTTTTCGCTACTTGGACCAGAATGAACGTACTGGCGGCCGTCAGGCCAGGAGTAAGATTTAACGACGTAAGGTTGCCTCTCCTGCTGGAGAAAGTGAATTTGCCATGTCGCCTCAAAGAAAGGGCTGCCATCACCTTCGCCATCACAGCCAACGATCACAGCCTTTGAAACGAGCTTTGTGCACGCCCGCTCGGGGTCAATTAGAACAGGAGAATCCTGCACGATGGCCACGTACAAAGCTGTCACTAGCGACCACACTTTAGGTTCGCCCGACCATAGGGTCGGGATTCCATATTGGCCACAGAAACTATGAAATGCGTCCCTGAACGAGCGAAGGCCAAGAGTGTTGAAAAACGCTTCCACCTCAAGCTCAAGCGAGGGTTGTCCTTCACGGTGAGCTATAAGCGTTCTGTCAATCTCGCACAATACGTCGCGAGCTGTCTTATGTGACATCCTCGCATGTAAGGCCCACTCACAAAAAAACGTCAGTCGACCAAAATCTGCCTTCCGTCCTTCTTGCTCAAGGAGCTTTCGAGTTTCCGCTAGAACATAAACAACTTCGCATTCGGCACGTGGCTCTCAGGACGTATAGTGCGAGATCTTTTCGATGATCGCATCCTTCATAGAGAGAAATCTAACATACCTTTGACGATACACATCCTTCGTGAAACGCATGAAGCGCCGGCGTCGCTCGAGCTGCGGCTTGCTCGTGCGGGCGGGTTGAATCGCTTCGGCGAGGCGAATTTCCGTGCCGTGTGGGGATGGTCGCGCCTGACGTGGATCGGCGGCACGTGGTGTGACACCGACGCGCACGGGAACCCGATCCGCGAAACTACCGAGCTGCGCGAAGTGCCGAAATATTTTCCGCACGATCGTTGGCACATCGAGCGCTGGATGACGCCGGAATCGTACGGCAGCCCCCGACAATGGTACGCACAAACAATCGAGCGAGCCGACGGCATTTCGATTCCCGCGCTCGGGCCATATCCGCATCGCGGCGAATACGAACACTGCTTCACGCTGCAAGGGCCGCACGGGGAGTTCATTCCGCTCTCGCCCGGTGCGTGTGAATTTATCGTGCGTGCCGTCGAATTTGCGCGCGCGCAGCGCCCGGAGCAGCATCGCGCCGCGCTCCTGCGCCGCGAAGAGCTTCGCGACCGCGAATGGCAGGCTCATGCGGATGGTGTTTTCAGCGAGGCCGCTCCCGCATTTCACGGCGCGCCTTTCGTGGTCTCAGCATAGGCCACTCGAGCTGGTGATTCGGTTGTCGTCGCCGGAAGTCTCCAGCTTCGAACCTCCTGAATGCCTTACAGCGTTTTTCATAAGGCGTTACGCAATTTGCGGGATATTCGCAGCTCGCGTACACAACTTAAGATAATTCCTCAGCGCGTTTAGGCGCTCGGCTCATATAACTGGCGCAAGTGTTACGCGGCAGAGTCAGGCCGAGCAAATCAGATGGGGGAATGCAATGAACTATAAATGGAAACCGCACAAACGGTCTGCGTGGAAGGGAATCGTTGCTGGAATCGCGGGCGGAGTGGCGGGGGCGTATACGATGGGCTTGTTCTACCAGCTCTGCGAGAAGGCGTCGGCGAAATACAACACGCCGGAGGGCCATAAGGAATTTGAAGACGCATCTGAGGATTCTCAAGAGGCTACATCGCGGCTAGCGGATCGCGCTGCGCGTCCGGTTTTGGGCCGGCGACTGCGTTTCCATGAACGCAAAACCGTGAAACCGTATGTGCACTATGGGTTTGGCACTGCGGTCGGTGCGTTGTATGGCGTCACTTCCGAATATGCGCCGGTCGTAAAGAAATTTGCCGGCGCTCCCTATGGCGCCGCGGTTTTCGCTGGCGCGCATGAAGCGGCGCTCCCGGCGTTGCATCTCACGGGCAAGCCGAGCGATTATCCGCTGACGCATCATGCGACTGAGCTGGGCTCGCACGTGGTTTACGGCGTGACGCTCGAAGGTGTGCGTCGGCTGGTGCGCAAGATTCTTCGCGCTTAACGCCAGTGGTGAATGGCTAGCGAAGCCCAAGGAGTCAAAGCTGGGTGACGAACCAACTCGACTCTGTCATCTGTTGTTTAGGTTCGGCACATTGGAAAAATTGAGGCGTTGTGCATTTGTCTGCGCGTTGCGTCTTTCCAATCAGGAGTCTGAAAACGCGCTGGCGCCACCATGGCACTCACATTTGCTCCACTTGGGCATCGATTTGTCCATCCGGGTGCCAGACTTGATTCGCAACCCATGCGACGGCTAATGCAATCAGGCATCCTCCGAGCACTTCAGCGGAACGAATCAACGCCTCGTGTATTCC
>JASHRN010000101.1 GCA_030037335.1 Candidatus Acidiferrales bacterium
CGTCGGGGCGCGGCGCGCCGCCCGATCGACACGAGCGCGAGGACGAGGCGTTCTTCGCGCGCGTGCGCGAGGGCTACGAGCAGATCGCCCGAGCTGAGCCCGAACGGGTGCGGCGTCTCGACGCCGAGCGGCTCATCAAACAGTATCGCGCGCCGGACGATGCGGCGATTCATTCGCTGGTTTTTCCCCTGAAGGAACGAATCGTTGGCCAGTCGAGCGAGCAGTTGCTGATTTTGCTTGGCGCAGTGGTGCTGGTGCTCCTCGTGGCGTGCGCGAACATCGCCAATTTGCTTTTGGCCCGTGCGACGGGACGCCAGCGCGAAATGGCTGTTCGCACGGCGATGGGCGCGGGCCGCTGGAGGATTGCGCAGCAACTGCTGACGGAAAGCGTGTTGCTCGCGTTGGCAGGCGCCGCGCTGGGGTTGCTCGCGGCCTCGTGGGTGGTAGCGGCGATTGCCGCGGCGGAGACACTGCCAGTTCCGCGGGCCAACCCCATTCATATAAACGCCATCGCGCTGCTCTTCACCATTGGCGTAAGCGTACTGGTCGGAATTCTTTTTGGCCTGGCGCCTGCGCTGCAGGCGGGCCGAATAAATCTGAGCGAAGAGCTGAAATCCGGCTCCAATGCCGTGGTCAGTCCATCGCAAGGGCGAAAACTTCTGCGCGATGCCCTCGTTGTCGGCGAAATTGCTGTTTCCCTCGCATTGCTCGTGGGTGCAGGCCTTTTGCTGCGCAGCTTCGCACAGTTGCGCAACGCCAATATCGGCGTGGATAAGAATAATGTTCTGACCATGCGTCTCGATCTGCCGCCGGCAAGATACAAAACGCTCCCTGCGCAGAAACAGTTTTACGACCAGCTGATAACACGCATCGGCCAGATTCCCGGCGTTACGAGCGCCAGCGTCTCTACCGAAATCGCCGTCGAGGGCGGTTGGAATGGGTATATCACCGTGCCCGGCAACACCAACCCGGCGCTGGCGAACCAAATCGTGGGAATAAACTACATCACGCCCAATTATTTCAAGACATTCGGCATCCCGCTTCTCGAAGGCCGCAACTTTACGCAACAAGACCTGCAGCGCTCCAGCGAAGTAACCCTGAAAGTGGATGCGCTCTATAAAGCGGCAAAAGATCCGAGCAAGGTGAAACTGCCGCCCGATTTGTGGCTGCCGTCCATCATTAATCAGTCTATGGCCAGTACCTTCTGGCCTAATGAAGACCCAATCGGAAAAAGGTACGGAGATCCAGGCGGCGACGGTTCCGACGTGGTGATCGGTGTCGTCGGCAACGAGCGCCAATCCTCGATTCGGCAGGCGTTCAGTCCGGAAAATTACTTGC
Source organism: Candidatus Acidiferrales bacterium (assembly GCA_030037335.1). Lineage (GTDB taxonomy): Bacteria > Acidobacteriota > Terriglobia > Acidiferrales > UBA7541 > DAHUXN01. The sequence continues at coordinate 1,339 of JASHRN010000101.1, forward strand.
CCGTGACCGTGCAGATGGACGCCGCCGGGTTTGGCGGAGTCATTTCCGTAAAAACCGTGGTTCTGCCGGGGAGCATACTCCGCGCCATTCGCAGTCAGGTGCAGGAACTCGATGGTTCGCTGGCGCTGTATCACATCCGCACCATGGACCAGGTAGTTGCGGAAAACATGCAGGATACCACCCTTTATGCATTTTTGCTGGGCGCGTTTGCGGCGATCGCCATGCTGCTCGCCGCGCTCGGCCTTTACGGCGTGATGTCGTATCTGGTCACGCAGCGCACGCGCGAAATCGGCATTCGCATGGCGCTCGGCGCGCAGCATGGAGACATTCTGCGCATGGTTATTGCTCAGGGCGCGAAACTCGTTGGCATCGGTGTAATTGCGGGAATCGGCGGCGCGCTCGTGCTAACGCAGCTTTTGTCCGCAACGCTCTATGGCGTCACAGCCACGGATCCCGCGACCTACATCGTGGTCTCCGTGCTGCTGGCGTTCGTGGCGCTGCTGGCTTGTTACGTTCCCGCACGCCGCGCGATGCGCGTGGATCCTATGGTCGCGCTTCGTTACGAGTGAATAGAAGTGCACAGTGGTCAGTGCTCAGTGCACAAAATTGAGGGTCGCAATGACGGGCGAGCTACTAGCGGCTAACGGCAAACGAGTTCTTCGCAACTATCGGGACTTGATCGTCTGGCAGAAAGCCATGGCTTTGGTGGAGGAAATCTACGCGCTGAGCGGTTGTTTTCCAACCGATGAGCGTTTCGGACTTGTTGCACAAATTCGGAGGGCGGCAGTTTCGGTGCCATCGAATATTGCCGAAGGCCAGGCTAGGAATTCGACGCGCGAATTCGTGCAGTTCATATCACATGCAGAAGGCTCTCTAGCGGAGGTGGACACGCAACTGACGTTGAGCCAGAGGCTTGGCTTCTGTCGGGAGGCAGAAACGCAAGAGATATTCCTTCACGTCGAAGAAGTGCGGAAAATGCTCATGAGCTTGCGAGGGAAGTTGGATGGCAGGCGCAGTTAGCTGTTGGACTGACCACTGAGCACTGTCCACTGCGCACTTGTGTGAGTGCACCAGAAGTTTGGAGGCGTCATCAATGAACATGCTAATTCAGGACATCAAATACGCATTACGCATGCTGGCGAAAACGCCGGCGTTTACCGCGATTGCCATTGTGACGCTCGCGCTCGGCATCGGCGCGAACACGGCGATTTTTTCTTTTACGTATCAGGTGCTTTTGCGCGCGCTGCCCGTGCCCAATCCGCAGCAACTCGTCGTTCTGCGCTCGCCGGGGCCGCATCACGGCCACACATGGAGCGACATCGACAATGGCGCGCAGTCGTTCTCCTATCCGATGTACAAAGAGCTGCGCGATCGCAGCACTGTTTTCACCGGCCTGTTTGGGTCGCGCGACACCGACGTGAACGTCGTGGGCCACGGGACAACGCAGAGCGCCAGCGGCGAACTGGTGAGCGGAAATTATTTTGAAACGCTCGAAGTGCAGCCCGCGCTGGGCCGTATGTTCAGCGCAAGCGATGAAACGGCTCCGGGTGCGAACGCCGTCGCCGTGTTGAGCTACGCCTACTGGACGCGGCAATTCGGCGCCGATCCCTCCATTTTGAACAAGCCTCTCACCGTGAATGGCATCCCGCTCACGGTAGTCGGCGTCGCGCGCAAAGGATTCAACGGCGTCGAAATTGGCTATCTACCGGACATTTTTATTCCTGTCACCATGAAAGAGCAGATGGCGCCGAACATGTTGCAAGCGCTTGAGTCGCCGACCGATTTTTGGCTGCCCCTGATGGGACGTCTCACGCCGGGCATGACCATTGCCCGCGCACAGGCCCAGTTGCAGCCGACTTATGCGGCCATTCTGCAAGAGAACGCGAAGCTGCTGAAGCTCTCCGGCCATGATTTGACGCAGTATCTCGCAAAGCCATTGCTCCTCGAGGGTGGCTCGCAAGGCCGTGAAGTTTTGCAGAGCAGTCTTCAGGAGCCGTTGCTGGTGCTGATGAGCATGGTCGGGCTGGTGCTGTTGATTGCTTGCGCGAATCTGGCGAGTTTGCTCGTGGCGCGCGGCGAAGCGCGTCAGCGCGAAATTGCCGTGCGATTGGCGCTCGGCGCGGGCCGCACCAGGCTCATCCGCCAACTGCTTACGGAAAGTCTGCTGATTGCGGTTGCCGGCGGCGTGGCGGGAATCGCGCTGGCGTCCTGGTGCGAAGCCGCGATGCTCAGCGCAATTCCGGCGGATGCAGGAATGGGCGGGCTCACGTCAGGATTAAACGCTTCCGTGCTGTGGTTCGCCATTGGCGTCACGCTGGTGACGACCATTCTTTTCGGACTGGCTCCCGCAATGCGTTCCACGCGCGTAGATCTCCAAAAGACGCTGAAGGACCAGGGCTCGAGCGTTTCCGAGGGCCGTTCGAATATCCGTTTGCGAAAGGTGCTGATCGTTTCGCAAGTGGCGCTCACTGCCGTGCTACTGGTTGCGGCGGGATTGCTGGCGCGGACTCTTGGCAATTTGGAGCACGCGAATCTCGGCGTGCATACGGGAAATGTCTTGCAATTTTCCGTCTCACCCGATTTGAATGGCTACACGCCTGCGCGCACATTGACGTTTGCGGACTCTGCGACGCGGCAAATTGCTGCGCTGCCCGGCGTCCGGTCCGTGAGCGCCTCCGAAGGCGCCATTTTCGGAGATGACGACCGCGGATTCGACATCACGCCGGAAGGTTATCCGATGCCCCCTGATGCAGATACCGATGTGCTCTACGACTATATTGGCTCGAATTATTTTTCGACCATGGGCATCCCTCTCATGGCGGGGCGCGAATTTACGGAGGCGGACACAGCGAAGATCCCAAACGTATGCATAATCAATGAAAACCTGGCGCGCCTCTATTTCGCTGGGAAAAATCCCATTGGCATGCACATCTCGCGCGGCGTAGGAACCGGTCTTCAGCCTGTATGGGAAATTGTCGGCGTTGTGGCAGACAGCAAATGGGATAGTCCCCGAAGTGACATTTCTCCCTTTGTCTACCTGCCTTATTCACAAGATTCCAATTTAGGCGGCCTGTCATTTTACGTCCGCGCCGCTCGCGATCCCGCCCAGCAAGCATCTGCCATTCATAGCGTGATCCAGCGGCTGGACCCAAATTTGCCGATCAATGATTTGCGTACCCTGACAGCGCAAGTGGATGAATCGATGTTCAACGATAAGCTCGTTGCGGTCTTGTCGCTTTCGCTGGCTGGACTTGCGGCATTAATGGCGGCGCTTGGGCTTTACGGTGTTCTCGCCTACGTGGTCGCAAGACGCACGCGGGAAATTGGCATTCGCATGGCGCTCGGCGGGCAGCGCGCGGATATTTTCCGTCTCGTGCTGGGGCAGGGTGCTCAGCTCGCGTTGATTGGCGGCGCGATTGGGATCGGCGCGTCGCTCGGTGTGACGCAACTTGCCGCGAGCCTGCTCTATGGCGTGAGCGCCCGCGATCCGTTGACGTTCATTGGCGTCGCCGTGCTGCTCGCGATTGTCACGCTTGCGGCGTGCTATTTGCCCGCGCGTCGCGCGATGAAAGTCGATCCCATGGTGGCGCTGCGGTACGAGTGAAAGAAAGTGGTCAGGGATCAATGATCAGAAAAGATGTGACTCGTGCTCCGTGCCGCGTGTCCGCGAGCGGGCATGGGTTATTGCGCACGCTTAATGAATGAGGCTCATCACGCATTTTGTCTGCTGGACACTGACCACTGAGCACTGACCGATTGTGAAGTGACGCACATGCGGTACAGGAGGATGCGATGGGGACGCTGATTCAAGACATTTGTTATGCGGTTCGCATGCTGGAGAAATCTCCCGCATTCACGGCGATTGCCATTGTTACTCTCGCGCTCGGAATCGGAGCGAACACGGCGCTCTTCAGCGTGGTTAACGGCGTGCTGCTCAACCCGCTGCCGTATCCGCATCCGGAGCAGCTCGCGGCTATTTATGGAGTAACGCCCGGCGCGACGCAGGGCTACATCACCTACCTGAATTTCCTCGATTGGCAGCGCGAGAACAACACGTTCTCTTCTATGGCGATTTACCGCAACCAGGACTACAACCTCAGCGGCGTTACGCAAAGCGAACGCGTCAGCGGCTATATGGTCTCCGCCGATTTTTTCACTACGCTCGGCGTGAAGCCTGTCGTTGGGCGCACGTTCCGCGCCGATGACGACCATGTCGGCGCCGCGCCGGTGGTGATACTCGGCGGCGGATTCTGGAAGCGCAAATTTGGCGCATCGCCCTCAATTATCGGCAAGTCTATCGTTCTGACCAGTGTTTCGTACACGGTAATTGGAGTCGTTCCCTCGAGTTTCTCTTTCTATGGAAACGATCGCGATGTCTACACGCCAATCGGCCAGTGGAACGATGCGTCATTTCGCGATCGCCGCATCGACGTGAGCGCGCACGCCGTTGGCCGCCTGAAGGACGGCGTGAACTTTGTCGAAGCGCAGATGGACATGAACGTTGTCGCGCACAATCTGGCAGGCGCATATCCCGTAGCCGACAAGGACGTGGGCATCGCGCTCGTTCCGATGAAGCAGGACATCGTCGGCAATGTGCGGCCGATTCTTCTCGTGCTGCTTGGAGCGGTGTGCTTTCTGCTGCTGATCGCCTGCGCGAATGCGGCGAGCTTGCTGCTGGCGCGCGCCATGGGACGTTCACGCGAATTTGCGATCAGGTCCGCGCTGGGCGCGAGCCGCCTTCGGGTGATTCGCCAACTTCTGACGGAAAGCCTTTTGCTGAGCGGCTCCGGCGGCGCGTTGGGACTTCTCCTCGCATTTTGGGGCACGAAAGCGGTGCTGAACACTTTGCCCGGCACGCTGCCACGCGCGGCGGAAGTTTCGCTGGATGGGTGCGTCCTGCTCTTCACGCTCGGCGTCTCCATGCTTTCCGGGATTCTGTTCGGCCTCGCGCCGGCAGTGAAAATCTCCAGCGTGAATCTGCAGGAAATTCTGAAGGAAAGCGGGCGCGGGGCGAGCGGCGCGAAGCACCGGCTGCACGGAATCTTCGTTGCCGCGGAAGTGGCCATGGCGCTCGTGCTGCTGGTCGGAGCTGGCCTGATGATTCGCAGCCTCGCGGCGCTCTGGGGCGTCGATCCGGGATTCAACCCGAATCATGCGATCACCTTCAATTTGGCCATGCCTGCCACGCCGCAGACGACTTCGGCGGAGACGCGTGCGCGGCTGCGTGCATTCGACGCGAAGATGGAGTCAATTCCGGTAGTGGAAGCCGTCTCGATCACCACAGGCTCGCGCCCGATGATTCACGACACCGTCCTGCCGTTCTGGATTCAGGGCCAGCCCAAGCCTGCGAACTTAAACGATATGCATTCCGCGCTGTGCTCGCTGGTCGAATCCGGTTTCGAGAAGGCGATGGGTGTGCGGCTCGAGCGCGGTCGTTTTTTCACCGATGCGGACAACGAGCATGCGCCGGTTGTTGTTGTGATCGACGACGTTTTCGCGCGCACTTATTTCCCGCATGAAAATCCTATCGGCCAGCGCATCAACATCGCACTTTTCAACCAGCAAGCGGAAATTGTGGGAGTGAT
>JASHRN010000013.1 GCA_030037335.1 Candidatus Acidiferrales bacterium
ACTGTTTGATGAGCCGCTCGGAAATGGTCATCAAGTCGGCGCGCGCTTGCGCGATGGTCACGCCGGATTTCAGCCGCCCAAGGCCGGCGGCCCAATGGGAGCCGCGCTCGTGCACGCGCTGCGAAGTCATGTCGAGCGGAACAAAAAGATCCGTATCGGGCGGAAAGGCAAGCCACTGCGGCATGACGCCAATCACGGTGTATGGTTCGCTGTTCAATTCCACCACTTTGCCGAGCGCAGTGGGAGCGCCGCCGAAATGGCGCTGCCAGAAGCCATAGCTGAGAATCACAACGTGGCGCGTGCCCTGATCGTCGCCCTTGTCAAATGTGCGCCCGATCAAGGCGCTGACTCCGAGCGTGTCGAAGAAATTCGCTTCGGTCTCGGTCACGGCAGCAGACTCCGTGTCGCCCACGCCGCTGGCGTTGAAGCCTTGGGGATAGCTGAACAGACTCATCGAAGCAAAAGTGCTGTTCTGCTTCTCCCAATCGAGGTAATCGGCGCCATCAAGAGGATAGTTGCCGGGCGCGCTTTCGGTTTCGCGCAGGTCGACCAGTTGCGCAGGATTCTTGAACGGCAAGGGTTCGAGCAGGACGGAATCAATAACCGAAAAGATCGCCGTATTCGCGCCAATGCCGAGCGCCAGAGTGAGCACCGCAATCGCCGTGAATCCCGGCGATTTCGCCAGCATCCGCACCGCGTAGCGTATGTCTTGCCAAAGCGTTCTCATGGCGTCGCACCCCTCCCTAAAGTCAGAATTGAACAGGCAGATTCCCTTCCGAAGAAAGACGAGCTAACTAGCGTGGACTCAGCAGAATAAGACGCCCCCTGAAAATGACAATGCTGCTATTTGTTCATTTGCGGGAGGCAGATGCGCGCTATCGGACAGTATTCCTATTCATACCGAAGGGCCACCATCGGATCAACTTTCATTGCACGCCGCGCAGGAACGTAGCAGGCCGCGAGCGCAACCAGCGAAAGCAAAATCGCGACGCCCGCAAATGTGACCGGGTCTTTGTCGCCGACGCCATAGAGAAACTCCGATAAAAGCTGCGACAGCGCCAGAGCCGCAACAATGCCGACTGCCGCACCGATCAGCACAGCGCGCATTCCTTGCACGATGACTAGCCGCAATACGTCGCCGCCCTGCGCGCCCAGCGCCACGCGAATCCCGATTTCGTGCGTTCGTTGTGCAACCACATAGGCCAGCACGCTGTAAATTCCCACCGACGCGAGCACCAGTGCGAGAATGCCGAACAGTCCCAGCAGCAGTGAACGGAACCGCGCATCGCTTTCCGTGTCGGAAATTGCCGATGACATCGACTGCAAGTTATCTACCGGCAGCGCGGAATCCATTTCATGAATTTGCTCTCGTAGCGCGCCCGCGAGCGCTACGGGATCGCCTTTCGTGCGCAAAACGAGTGTCATCGTCCACCAGGGCATCTGCGTGTAGGGAAAATAAAGCATCGGAGCAGCAGCTTCCGACAGGGCCTTGTCTTTTTCGTTCCCGACCACGCCAACGATTCGCTCAATTGGAGTCGTGCCATCTGGAGCGAAAAACTTTATATTCTTTCCGAGAGGATTGTCGTTCGGATAATAGCGTTCGGCCAGCGCTTTATTGATGATCACCACCTTTGGCGCATCCGCAACCGTGTCGCTATCTTCGAATTCGCGGCCGCGAAGCAGCGGCGTGCGCACCAATTGAAAATAACCCGGCGTGACCCAATGCGCAGACGCTGACGGCGCACTGAAATGCGCTGGTTCGGGCCGATCGGCTCGTATGAAACCGCACCCAATATGCGAGCCCGTAAACGGCAGCGGAATCGCTGCACCCGCGCTTTCTACTCCCGGCAGAGACTTCATGCGTTCAACGGCCTGCCGGAAAAAAACGCTCCACTCCTCCGGTTTCGTATATTGCGCTTGCGGCAGCAGAACGTCGGCCTTGAGAAGATGGCTCGCATCGAAACCAGGGTTCGTCTGCGCCAGCCGATAAAAACTCTTCAGAAGCAGGCCCGCGCCAATCAGCAACACAGTTGCGAGAGCCACTTCCACGCCGACAAGAACGCTGCGAATATGGCGCCGCTTTGCGCCCCCCGTGGAACCGCGGCCGCCTTCTTTCAGCGCTTCGTTCACGTCCACCTCAGACGACTGCCACGCTGGCGCGAGACCAAAAATCACGCCCGCGAGAATCGCGAGGCCAAATGTGAATGCAAGCACCCATCCGTCCACGGAAATTGTGTTCAGATGCGGGAGATTATCGGAGGCAAGCGCCTTGATTCCGGCAAGCCCCCAATAGGAAAGCAGCAATCCCGCAAGGCCCGCGATAATTCCGAGCAGCACGCTTTCCGTAAGAAGCTGCCGGAAAATGCGCGCGCGTCCTGCGCCAAGGGCAATTCGAACGGCAATTTCCCGCGTGCGACCGGTGGCGCGCGCGAGGAGCAGATTCGCTATATTGGCACAGGCAATCAGCACCACGAGTCCAACTGCGCCGAGAAGAATCAACAACGCAAGCCGTGCGTTGCCAAGCAACGACCTTTGCAGGCCCTCCACATTCACGCTGCGATCCTTCGGAAGGGTGTATTGTTTTGCGAGCGCCCCGTGGATGACGTTTAGCTCCGCCTGCCCTTCTGCAATAGTTACTCCGGGATTGAGCCGTCCGATGGCGCTCAAGAAGCTTGCCTGACGGATGTCGACCCATTTCGCAAAGTCGTCGCTCTGGCGAATCGGAATCCAAAGCTCCGTGCGAGGAAGCTGATCTGGAAAATTGAACGACACAGGCAGGATCCCGACGACCGTGAAAAGCTCGTCATTGAGCTTGATGGTCTGACCAACGATTCTCGGATCACCGCCGAGCCGCTTGCGCCAAAGGCCTTCGCCAATGTCCGCAACGCGTGGCGCGCCCTTGACGTCGTCCTGCGGCTCCAGCGTGCGGCCAAAGAGCGGCTTGACGCTCAGCGTAGGAAAGAATCCCGAGCTGACAATTCCGGCGGAGATGATTTCAGGGTCGCCATGTCCAGTGAGCGTGAAGCCGTCCTCCGTGTACGCGCCAATCCCCGCGAAAGAATGCGCTTCCCGCGCCCAATCCATAGCATTGAGATACCCAACGTACTCGGAGCCCTGAGGTGTTTTGAGATCCATCGAGACGATCTGGTTCGCATGCGGAAAGGGCAGCGTCCGCAAAACCACAGCGTTGACCACAGAAAAAATCGCGCTGTTCGCGCCAATGCCCAGGGCGAGCGTAATGATCGCGACAGCCGTGAACGCCGGCGCTTTCGCCAGCATTCGCACTGCGTACCGAAGGTCTTGGAGCAAGGTGGTCATTGCGTCACTCCTTACAAGTGGTCAGTGATCAGTGTTCAGTGGTCAGCAAACAAAGTCTAGCGCGCATGGCCATTCAGTTTTCAACCAAGGTCATCGCTTTTTGCCATACGATTAGGTCACGATAATTTCGAATCGTTTGCTTTCCGGTACTCACTGTCGCCGCCTTCTGGCCGTCATGTGCGCCCGGGTTGATTCTTCTGACCACTGGTCACTGACCACATCTTCTCACTCGTACCTCAGAGCCACCATAGGATCCACTTTCATCGCCCGCCTCGCTGGGATGTAACACGCCGCGAGCGACACAATGACCAGCAAAATCGTGACGCCCGCGAACGTCAGCGGATCGGTGGCGCTCACGCCAAAAAGCAGGCTCGACATCAGCCGCGTCAGTCCAAGCGAAGCGGCAATGCCAATAGCGACGCCGATCAGCGCCAGTTTCAGTCCGTGCGCGAGGACGAGCCGCATCACTCCGGCAGGCTCCGCGCCCAGCGCCATGCGAATGCCGATTTCATGCGTGCGCTGCGTCACCGAATAAGAAATCACGCCATAAATTCCCACGAGCGCCAGCAATAATCCCAGCCCGCCGAAAAGGCCGAGCAGAAAAGTCTGATAGCGGGGCTCCGCGTTCGAAATCGACACACGCTGCTGCATCGTTTCGATGTTGGAGATTGGCTGATTTTTGTCAAATGCCCAGATCGTTTCTTGCGCAGCGGCAATCATCGCTGCCGGATTTGTCCTAGTGCGCAGCAGCAAATCGACTTCAAAACTGGAGTTGAGGAAGGCGGAGAAATCAGTCTGATACAGCGAAGCATAGATTTCGGGCCTCGGAGCTACGCGCGGGTTCCCGTCACGAGCGTTGCCCACTACACCGACAATCTCGCTCCAGATCCTATTGTGCTTGGCATCTTCGTCTCCCAGCCAAATGCGCTTACCAATAGAGCTTCGCGCGCCGAAAAACTTCTGCACAAACAACTCGTTCACGATCACGACCCGTTCGGATTTCAGTTGATCCATCTCCGTAAATGTCCGCCCTCTCAGCAACGGGAGTCCCAACGTTGCGAAGTAGCCGGGCGACGCGCTCGACCAGTCGGCTGACAGTTTTGCCTTCGGGTTTTCCGCAGCTCCTTCAATCGCGAATTGGGCTTCGCCATGACTACCAGAGAGCGGGCCCCCGTTCGTCGTTGCACAAACGGCTTCCACTCCCGAATCGACTCGCAATTCCTCCGTGAGCGTCCGGACGTACGAGAACATGGCCTGTGGTGTTTTGAATTTCGCCCCCGAAAAGTCGAGTCGCATCGCCAGAACATTCTCGGTGTCAAATCCCAGATCCACGTCACGCAGGTGCGCGAAACTGCGCAACGCGAGCGTCGCACCAATCACCAGCGTCAGCGCGAGGGCGACTTCACCGATAACGAGCAACTGACGCAGGAATTTGTGACGCGCGCCGGAAGCTCCGCTCTGCGCGCCCACCCCTCCTTCTTTAATTACGGAGCTTAGTTCCTGGCGCGAGGAAAGAACTGCCGGCGCAAGACCAAACAAAATCCCTGCAAGAATTGATGCGCCGAGCGTGAACCAGAGCACTGCCTGACTGATGGCGAGATCTTCGACGCGAGGCGTATCCGGCGGTAGCAGATTGCGCAGTGCCGAGACTGCCCAGACGGCGAGAATCAATCCGCACGCGCCGCCAACAAGAGCGATCAGCAGGCTTTCGACGAGCAACTGGCGAATCAATCTGCGCCGCGTCGCACCGAGTGCCGACCGAATCGCAAGCTCGCGGCGGCGCGTCCAGCCTCGCGACAAGAATAAATTGCCCACGTTCGCGCACGCGATCAGCAGCACGAAACCAACCGCTCCGAGGAGAATCAGCAACGGCGTAGTGCTGTCACCGACGATGTCCGACTGAAGCGACCGAACGCGAAAGCTCCAATTCTTGTCGGCGTCGGGATACGACTTGGCGAGACGTGCGCCAATGGCATCGAGTTCCGCCTGCGCTTGCACGATGGTGCGGCCGGGCAGGAGGCGCGCCAGTACAGGCGTGCCGTGAAAGTCGCGAGCGGCCAGTTCCTTCGGTGTCGGCGCGAGCGGCATCCACAAACTCACATTCGACGCAAATTCGAGATGCTGCTGCGGCGGCATTACGCCAACGACGGTGTAGGGATTTCCGTCAAGCATGATGCTCTTCCCTACCGCGCGCGGATCGCCGCCAAACTGTTTTTGCCACAACTCGTAACTCAGAATGACTTCGCGGTCCTGACCCGGCTGCATTTCCGCGTCCGTGAAAACGCGCCCATAAAGCGGCGTCATGCCGAGCAGTGGGAAGAATTCCACGGAGACTTTGGCGGAGTCGAGCTGCTGCGGCACGCCGTGACCCGTGAGCGTCGCGGTGGAGTAGTTATATGGCGCAATACCCTGAAACACGCGATTCTGTGCGCGAATATCGGCGATATCGGCAAGCGACAATCCGAGATTTGAGAAATCGAAGACCGCGCTGTGCGCCCAAACGTCAACAAGCTGATTCGAATGCGGAAAAGGTAGCGGGCGCAGCAGGGACGTGTAAACAACCGAGAAAATCGCAGTGTTCGCGCCAATGCCAAGCGCAAGGGTGAGAACAGCAATCGCGGTAAATCCCGGAGATTTCAGCAGCGTGCGAACGGCATAGCGAATGTCCTGCAATACAGTAGACATCGTCTAATCTCCTAACAAATGGGGGATGGCCAGGACTCAATCATTCCGATCACTGGCCGCTGTTCACTCATAGCGTAGCGCGATCATGGGATCAACGCGCGTGGCGCGCCGCGCGGGAATGTAACACGCGACCAGCGCGATGATGACAAGCAGAATCGCCGCGCCCACAAAGGAAACGGGGTCAGCAGCGCTGACGCCATACAGGATGCTTCGCATCGCACGCATGAGCAGAAGTCCCGCAACAATGCCTGCTGCGGCGCCGACGAGCGCGAGCTTTGCTCCCTGCGCGAGAATCATTTTCAAAACATCAACGCGCCGCGCGCCAAGAGCCATGCGAATTCCAATTTCGTTGGTACGCTCCGTGACGCTGTAGCTGATTAATCCGTACAGGCCAATCGCCGCGAGCAAAATGGCGAGCGCCGCAAACACCGCGAGCAAATTCGTGGCGAAGCGCTGCGGGCCAAGCGACTCGCCGATGCGCGCGTCCATTGTGTTGAAATCCGTCAGCGGTTGACTTGGGTCCACAGAATGGACGGCGTTGCGAATTGTAGATTCAGCCGGCGCTGCATTCAGGTTTGATTTGGCAACCAGGTATCCGCTGGTCGCGAACTTCGCTTGCTGATACGCGGAGTAATAATAGACGCCTTTTGAGCCGCTCTGCGACATGCTCGCCGATGATTCCTCCCCGACCAATGTCGTGAAGCGAATATGGCCGACAATCCCGACGATCGTGTACCAATTTTTCCCGTCGTTGCTGATTTTCTGCCCGATCGCATTTTCGTTCGGCCAGTACTCCCGCGCGAGATTGTCGTCAATTACCGCGACGCCCTGCGAGCCCGTGCGGTCATCGTCTGTGAAAGTGCGTCCCTTGAGCAACGGAATGCCGAGCGCAGTGAAGTATCCCGGAGTAACCAAGCGAACATCGCCGTGGGGCCCTGGGCTTCCCGGCTGGTCTGGTTTGCCCTCGATTTTGAAACTGGAGGAGCCGTTTGTGCCACAAAACGGTATCAGATTGCCCGCCCCGGCATCCTTGATCCCCGGCGTATTTTTCAACCGATCGAGCACTGCGAGGTAAAACGCAGACACTTTGGCGTCAGTGTCATATTGGTGCGCAGGCAGAGAAAATGCCGCCGTCATTATCCCCTGCGGATTGAAGCCGGGATTGACGTCCCCAATTCGCGACAAACTCTTGAGCAGCACGCTGGTTCCAGCAAGCAGGACGAGTCCAAGCGCCAATTCCCCGGCAACCAGCCACGCCCGAAATCTCTGCCGGCCTCGGCTGCCCGTGGTAGAGCGGCCCGATTCGCGCATCGCGTCATAGGGATTGACGCGCGACATGTGCCACGCGGGCGCGATGCCGAAAATCAACACAGCGGTAATGCCGACCAGTGCCGTAAAACCGAGAACGTATCCATCGAGCGGAAACGTCATACCCGTGGCCAGATCCTTCGGCGCAGCGAAGAGCAACGCCTTTAGGCCCCACGCTGCCAACATCAATCCCCCTATTACGCCGAGCACGCCCAAAACAAGATTCTCTCCGATCGCTTGCGCCATCAGCCGCGCCCGCGATGCGCCCAGCGCCGCGCGCACAGCAATTTCTTTGGAACGTCCCGCAGCCTTAGCGAGCAAGAGCCCGGCGATGTTCGCGCAGGCGATCAGCAGCACAAACGCGACCGCCGCGCCGAGAATCAGGATCGGTGTGCGCAAATCGCCGAAGACGTAATCGGAAAACGGCATCAGGAACATGCTCCACTGCCCGTTTCTGGCGAACTTCGTGGCGGGACTGTTCCACACGCGCTGCGTCAAAATCTGCATGTACGCATTGGCTTGCGCGAAGGAAACGCCGGGCTGCAAGCGCGCCACCGCGAGATAGTTTTCGTTGAAGGTGTTGTCGACGGCGTAGGCTTTCGGATCGAGGCCGAGCGGCGCCCAAAGTTGCGTCTGCGGATTCGGCCAATGAAAATCGCGACCCATGACGCCGACGATGCGATAAGGTTGCTGATTGAGCTGAATGGTGCGTCCAATCGCGTTTGCGTCGCTGCCGAACCAGCGTTCCCATGCGCTATACGACAGCACCACCTCGTGATTCGCATTCGGCTGATCTTCCGCGGCGGTGAACGTCCGTCCAAGAATGGGCTTCGCGCCGAAAACGTTGAACCATTGCCACGTAACCTGCGCGCCTTGCAGATCCTCAGGATAATCTCCGCCGGTGTAGTTGAAGTCGCTCTCCTGTTCGGCGGCGGCCGCTGCAAAAAGTTTCGTGCTGTCGCGCATCTGCGCATAATCCGGCACGGACACCACAATGTTGCTCAGCCCGAGCTTGACATAACGCGCGCGCTGCACGACGACGCGATCCGGCTGCGCGACGCCCTGCGGATGAAGAAAAAGCGCGTTCACCACCGAGAAAATCGCCGAATTCGCGCCAATGCCAAGCGCCAGTGTGAGAACGGCCACGGCGGCAAATCCAGGAGACTTGACCAGCACCCGAAGCCCATACCGAATGTCCTGCACTAAAGTATGCATCGCCTCATCTCCTTATCAGGCAAGTGGCCAGTGGTCACAAAACAAACCTCGCTTTGCTTTTCGTTTTTCGCTTTTTCTCGCCACTCACCACTGCATTTCTCACTCATATCTCAGCGCCACCATCGGATCGACTCGCATCGCACGCCGCGCGGGTATGTAGCAGGCCAGCAGCGCAACGATTACTACAGCCAGCGTGACGCACGCGAACGTCAACGGATCGAACGCGTGTATTCCGAAGAGCAGTCCAGCGATTAAGCGTCCCAGAAAGAGTGACGCTACGACGCCTGCCGCCAAGCCCGCGAGAACCGGAGCCATCCCTTGACGAAGGATCATTGTGCGCAGATTGGCGAGCTGCGCACCGAGCGCCAGTCGAATCCCCAATTCATGCCGGCGCTGCTCGACGGAGTAGGCGACCACACCAAAAATTCCGAGCGACGCCAGAAACAAAGCGCACACCGCGAAAAGCATCGCAAGAAGCATCTGAAAGCGCCGCGTGTCCACGGATTTCGAAACGACATCTCCCATCGGGCGCAGCGCCGTTATGGGCACGCCCGCATCCACGCTGTGAATCGCCTCGCGAACGGCAGACGCAGCAGCGCCCGGGTCCATCGCCGTGCGAATCACGATCGACGCTGCTGACGGCGTAGTCGCGGTACCCAGCCACGGCGGACAATAGACCATCATCACCGGCGATTTATCCATCGCCACGGTGCGAATATCGCCGACCACGCCCATGATTTGGTACGTGCTCCCCTGCACATCCGCCCATGATAGCCGGACAAGTTGGCCGATGGGATTTTTGCCCGGCCACAAACGCTCGGCGAGCCTTTGCGAAATGACGATTACTTTGCGGCCGCGGTCCGCCTCGGTGAAAATCCGCCCGCTGATGAGCGGAATCCCCATCGCTCCAAAATAATCGGGACTGGCGGCGCGATAATCGGCGAGCGGCGCGTTGGCCGCGTCTTTGTCGCTCGTTCCCGGCACACGAACATCCGAAACCGAGCCTTCTCCTTCGAGCGGCAGATCGTTGATCCAGCCTGCGGCGCGCACTCCGGGAAGCGCACGAATCGCCGCGAGCGCCTGCTTGTAGAAATGCTCGCGCATGGAAGAATTCTGCATCTGCAATCCATACACCTGCGGAGGAAGATCTACGTCCGCTGCAAGAATGTGGTCGACAGAAAATCCAGTATTGACGTTCAGCAGATGGACAAGGCTTGACGTGAAAAGCCCGCCGAGAATCAGAAGTGCTGTGCTCAGCGCGACTTCGAGGCCAATGAGCGTCGAACGTAGCCGCCGGGTGCGGCGATTTTCCGTGGTGCTCAGCGCGCCCGATTTGAGCGCATCTTGAGGCTCGGCGTGAGCGACACGCCATGCGGGCAGAATTCCGAAAAGCACGGCGGTGACAATCGAAATCACCACGGCAAAAATCAGCACTCGACCATCGATGGAAACTTCGGCGAGGCGTGGAATTCCGGGAGGCGCGGCGCTGACGATAGCGTCCACGCCGAAAAAGGCGAGGAAGATTCCCAGCGCGCCGCCGAGCACTCCGAGAAGCAAACTCTCCGTGAGCATCTGCCGTGCCAGTCGCGCGCGAGTAGCACCGAGCGCCGTCCGAATGGCCGCTTCCCGCATACGGCGCGGAACGCGCGCGAGCAACAGATTCGCGAGATTGACGCAAACGATCAGCAAAACTGCGCCAACGGCGGCGAGCAGAAAAAGCAAACCTTGGCGCGCTGGCCCAAGGATCTGCGAAGCGAGCGGAACGATTTCTCCGCGCAAATCCAGATGCACATTTGCCTGCCTGGCAATGCGGGCTTGAACAACGTTTAGCTCAGCGGCAGCTTGAGTGAGGGAGACGCCAACTTTGAGCCGCGCAATTGCGGCATAGTCGAAGTCGCCAATCGGACCATCCTGGCTGGCATCCACGCCAAGCGGTTTAAGGAAAGCCATGTGCGAGTTGAAATTCGTCAGCCCGCCGAGCCCATTGGCCTCCGGAAAATGGAAAGATGCCGGCAGCACACCGATAATCTCGAAAGAAATGCCATTGAGCGTCATCGTTTTGCCGATAATGGCTGGATCGGCGTGAAATTCGCTGCGCCAGAAAGAATCCGTAAGGATCACTTCGTGATCGCGATTGGGTTTGTCTTCATCGGGGACGAAATTCCTGCCAAGCGCCGGATGGATGCCCAGCGTGTCGAGAAGGCTTGCGCTGACCGTCATTCCCGGCAGCTCGACAGCGCCGCTGCGCCCCAGAAACTCCATGGAGTCGCTCTCCGCAATGCAGATGCTTTCAAAAGAGTGCAATTCCTGCTGCCAAACGCGGAAATTGTTAACGTTTGCGGGAAACGATGGATAGAACTTGGTCAGTTGCGGCACAATTTCGCGAATCACGCAAAGCCGCTGCGGTTGATGAAAAGCGAGCGGTCGAAGCAGCACGCCGTTCACCACAGAAAAAATCGCCGTGTTCGCGCCAATGCCGAGCGCCAGCGTCAGAATCGCAATGGCAGCAAAGCCCGGCGCTTTCAGCAATGTGCGCAGGCTGTAGCGAATATCTTGCATCAGAGTAGACACCATCTAATCTCCTTACCACTGGTCAGTATTCAATTCAGTAGCCAGCAAACGGAGGCGTTCCATTGCTTCGCTTTTGCTCATTCTCGCCACCAGCCACTGCTTTTTCACTCGTACCTTAGCGCCGCCATCGGATCCACTCTCATCGCCCGCCGTGCCGGAATGTAGCAGGCGGCCAGCGCCACAATCGCTAACAACACGGCGACGCCAATGAAAGTCAGCGGATCAGTTGCCTTCACGCCATAAAGGATGCTGCCCATCAGTTGCGTAAGGCCGAGCGCCGCTGCGACGCCGATAACCACGCCAATCGCCGTGAGCTTGGCTCCCTGCCCCATCACCAGCCGCATTACATCACGCTGCTGCGCGCCCAGCGCCACGCGGATTCCAATTTCTCGTGTGCGCTGCGAGACGGAGTAAGAAATCAGCCCGTAGAGTCCGATCGAGGCCAGCAGCAGTGCCAGCGCCGCGAAGCTGCCAATCAAATAGGATGGATACCGGCGCATAAAAACCGAGGGCGACTGCTGAATGATCTGTTCCATTGTGAGCGGCGTGATGGCAAAAAGCTGAGCGTCTGTTTTCGTGAGTGCGTCGCGTACTTCGCCTAGCGCGATCGCGGGATTGCCGGTCGTGCGCACCAAATAATTGATATAGGAGTTCGTGTCCTGATCAAACGGGCAGAAAAGCGCGGGCACATCGCCGCTGTCGAGCTGCGAGTCCGCGGTGTTTCCCACCACTCCCACGATTTCGCGATATTGCTGCGTCGGCGAATAGGTGAACTTGATGCGCTTGCCGATCGCGTCTTCGCCGTGCAGATACGCTTTCACCCAGGCTGCGTTGACGATGACGTGCTGCGGTCCGGTGGCGGAATCAGCTTCGTCATTGAAATAGCGGCCCTCGATGAGCGGAATTTTCATCGTGGAAAAGTAATCCGCCGACACGTCTCGAATGTCCGACTCATCTTCGTGGCCGGTCTCGACCGGTTGGCCTTTGATGACGAACCGAATTGTGCCCCCGCCACCCGAGAGTGGAATCGCGCTGGTGTTGCCCACGCTGACGATGCCCGGCTCGCCGCGCAGCCGCGAAGTGAAGGCCCTATCGAAGCGAATCGCATTAGCATCCTTTGGGTACGAAGCATCGGGCAAGTTCACCGCAAAGGTGAGGACATTTTGCGTGTCGAAGCCAGGATTGCGGTGCAACAGCACCGAGAGGCTCTCCACTGCCAGACCCGCGCCAGCAAGCAGCACCAGCGAAAACGCAATTTCGATCACCACCAGAGCGTCGCGGATGCGCGTGCGCACGCCCCCGGCGGCCGTGCGCGATTCTTCTTTCAGCGCATTGCTCACTTTCTCATGGGAAACTTGCAGCGCTGGCGCCAAACCAAACAAAATCCCTGTCAGCACCGCCATGCCGCACAGAAATGCGAGAATCGCCGCGTTCGGTTGCGTGTCGCGCAAAAACGGCATGTTGTCGAGGACGCTTTGTGGAATCACCTCGACCAGTAGAACCGTTGCCCACTGCGCAGCAAGGAATCCGAGCGCTCCTCCGGCGATTGCGAGCATCAAACTCTCCGTGAGCAACTGCGAAATCAGCCTGCCGCGGCCCGCTCCCAGCACCGCACGAATGGCGAATTCCCTTCTCCTCCCCGCTGCGCGCACCATCAGCAAGTTTGCAACATTGGCGCACGCAATGAGCAGAACAAATCCCACCGCGCCGAACAATACCAGCAGCACTGGCTGCACCTCTCCGACAATGCGCTCGCGCAACGGAATCATCCGCATTTGAATTGCGGCGTTCTGCTGGGGATAAGCGGCGGCAAGCCGCGCCCTGATGGTATTCATCTCCACGCGAGCTTGCTCCGGTGAAGCGCCCGGCGCCAGGCGCCCGAAAACACGGAACCAGCGCAGGCTGCGGCGCGCGGTCAAGTCATCGCCGATGTGCAGAGCAGTCCAGACCTGCGCATCGCCCGCTGGTGCGAATTCGAAGTCGCGCGGCAGCACTCCGATGATGGTCACGCTGCTGGCATCCAGTTGCATGGTGCGGCCGACGACGCACGGATCCCCGCCATATTGCCTCTGCCAGAACTTGTAAGTGAGCAACGCCACTTTTGGCCCAACGGGGGCCTCCGTAGAAACAACAGTATCGTCGCCCGCCGCGAAATCACGTCCGAGGATGGGCTTCACTCCAAGGGTCGAGAAAAAATTGACGCTGGCTCGCGCGCCGATCAGCATTTCTGGCCCAGCTGCTCCGCGAAAGACGTAGCCATAGCTACCGTATCCCGCGATCGATTGGAACGTTTTGGATTGTTTGGTCCAGTCGAGATAGTCGGGGTAAGAAGCGTCCCAGTAGGTTTCCTGGGGGCTGCGCACTTCGCCTAGAGTGATCAGGCGGTTTGGCTGCGCATATGGCAGCGGACGCAGCAGCGCGGCATAAACCACGGAGAAAATCGCAGTATTCGCCCCAATGCCCAGCGCAAGCGTCAGAATCGCGACGGCAGCAAAGCCCGGTGATTTCAGCAACGTACGGAACGCGTACCGCACATCCTGCCAAACGGTCGCCATAAACACACCTCCGGCTCTCGAATGGGAGCACAGAATGTTCCAAAGAAGCACGCACGTAAGTCGCTCATGCTAAGCACTTTAGTCATTTACGGCGCGCAACAGACGTACTCGGTGCGACCGGATACGAAAGCGAGCGTCCGTAAGCGGACATTTTCGTTCTTGTTGAGACCCAAACTGAACATTGCGATTAAAGGCGGAAAGTCCTACGCTGTGCGCCGGAGAACGCATCGATGGCTTGCATGATCGGACTTCCTCACCTTGGACGGTCCGCTACCGGAGCCCGAGGCCGCTCATCATTCTAACAATTTATGCCTGACATCAATCCCGCCGAAGAGCAGCACGCCAGCCGCTGGGCGCGTTTCCTCGCAACCGCGCGCCGGATCGAACATTTCTTCCGCGTGCGCCGCTGGTTCCCCCATATTCCGCTGGCCATCGCGGTGGCGTTCTCAGGAGCCGTGCTTCTATGGTCTGTCTTCGTCGTGCAGCGCGGCACTCTCTTTGCCGATTTTCCGCGGCATATTCTGGACTTGCGTCCGTCAAGCATGCCCTTCGTGCTGATCGGCGTAGCGATGCTCGTGATGTCCGTTGGGCTTCTCTTCCGCTCGCGTCTGGCCTGGATTGTCGCCATCCTGTTGAGCGCTTTCACCGTGCTGAGCGCGGTCGTAACGGCACATCGACATCACGGCGAACTGGTTACGTATGATGCGATTTTACTCATCGCTCTCCTGCTCGCTTACCGTAAATTCAATCGCAGCAGCCTTGCTGCGGGCACACTCTTTGCGTTGACGAGCCTGCTGCTCCTCCTCATTTATGGCGTTTTCGGCTCATTGTATTTGGGCCAGCAGTTCACTCCGCCGATTACCGACATCGAGATGGCCTTCTACTTCGCCATTGTGACCATGACGACGATGGGCTATTACGGCAATCCGCTCACGCCTGAAGCGCGCCTCTTCACGGTTTCCGTGATTATTCTCGGCATCGCAGTCTTTGCCACATCTCTCACCACGATCGTCGGGCCTGTGATTGCGCACCTGACAACGCGGAAAGGCAGGAATATGAGACACAGCGGCCATTTCATCGTGATTGGCGCCACTCCTCTGGCGTTCAACACCTACAACGAATTGAAAAAGCGAAATCAGGATGTGGTCTTGATTTTGCCGAGCGAACCGGAGCCGGGCGTCGCCGATCCATCTGACGTTATTGTCGGCGAAGCGGCGACTTTGGAAATCCTGCGCAAAGCCGACGCGGACCAGGCGCGCGCCGTGCTGGCCATGCGCGCCGACGACTCCGAGAATGCTTTCATTGCCCTGGCCGTGAAGGAGTTGAAGGGCCGCGCGAAAACCGTGGTCGCCATCAACGACAGCAAGCACATGGACCGCGTAAAACTTGTCCAGCCGGACATGATCATCGCGCCGGAGGTTCTCGGCGGCGAACTGCTGGCGATGATCCTGAACAATGAGCCGATTACCACCGAGTTTTTGATGCATCGCTTTCTGCACTACGACCGCACACTCTCCGACCGCTCGACCTAGAGCCTAGCCTCAACCGGCAACGTGACGGCACCTCCAAAGGAAACATTCTGCCCGCATGGAACGATCCGCGATCCTGCCACGTACACGTATATGTTGACGCAAAGGGGTGCGCGTTATAGAGTCTCGCCACCATCGAGGCGACAAAATGACAACTATACAATTGCGGCAGCGCTACGCTTGTGCGGCAAAGTCAGCAATGGCGAGTATCACAGTCACCGCGGCGGCCGCAGCCGTTCTTCTCGCGATCCCATTGAGCGGGCATCTCCTCGCGGCGAATCGCGCGCCAGCGGCATTCAGTCCGCTTTCGATGGGCGTGCAAACGCATACCGGACCCGCGCCGAAATTGCCCCGCGCCAAAACGCCCGAAAAGAATGCTGCAAGCGGTGCGGTCACGCTGCCGTCGAACCCTCCCGGCGAATTGACCACCGCTGACCTCTCCGCGTTTTTCGACGGCCTTGTGCCTTTGCAAATCAAGCGTGACGACATTGCCGGCGCTGTCGTCGCCGTGGTCAAAGACGGCCAGGTAATCTTCGTCAAGGGTTACGGCTATTCCGACCTGAAGGCAAAGAAGCCCGTATCGCCCGAGGACACGCTCTTCCGCGTCGGCTCAATTTCAAAACTATTTACATGGACCGCCGTGATGCAGCTCGTGCAGGCAGGCAAAATCAACCTCGACGCCGACATTCGCCAGTACCTCGACTTCCCTGTCGACGAGCACCTCGGCAAAATCACCATGCGCGATTTGATGACCCATACGCCCGGATTCGACGAATCCATCAAAGGGTTGATCTCGGAAAACAGCGCGCATATGCGCTCCCTCGGCGATTACCTGAAAACCCACGGCCCCGTCCAGATTTTCCAACCGGGAACCACCGGCGCCTATTCGAACTACGGTGCGGGGCTCGCAGGCTATATTGTTCAGCGCGTCTCCGGCCAGCCATTTGACGAATACATCGAACAGCACATCTTTCAGCCGCTCGGCATGACGCACGCGAGTTTCCGCCAGCCACTGCCGCCGAATTTGGCGCCGCTGATGTCGCAGGGCTTCCAGCTCGCTTCGGGCGGCGCAAAACCATTCGAACTGGTCAACCCGGCTCCCGCGGGGGCGCTGGCCGTTTCCGCGATGGACATTACGCATTTCATGATCGCGCATTTGCAGGACGGCACGTACAACGGCGCCCAGATTCTGGAACCGGCGACCGTGAAGGAGATGCATTCGCGCCAGTATGCGCCCGACCCGCACGTCAACGGCATGTGCCTCGGATTTTACGAGGATTCGCGCAATGGCCATCGCGTCATCGCCCATGGCGGCGACACGATTTATTTCCACAGCGACTTGCACCTGATCCTCGACGCGAACGTTGGAATTTTCGTCTCGTACAACAGCGCCGGACGCGGTGAAAGTGAACCACGCGGTCCGCTTTACGAACAGTTCATGAATCGCTATTTCCCGTACACGCCGCCCACGCCTGCAAGTGTAGCCAGCGCCGCGCAGGACGCGCGAAACGTCAGCGGCACCTATATCCCCAGCCGCCGGCCACAAAGCAATATTCTTTATCTCTTCTCCCTGCTCGGCGAACAGACTGTGTCTCCCGGCAAAGACGGCACGCTCGTTACGGGAGCAAAAGGGCTCGACGGTCAGATCATCCAGTGGCATGAAATGTCGCCCAACGTCTGGTACAACCCTGATGATCCGCAGAGCTTGATAACGT
>JASHRN010000102.1 GCA_030037335.1 Candidatus Acidiferrales bacterium
GGCCGAAAAGAAATGGTCCAAGTTTTGCAAGAAACCGGCATCGATGTTGTCTCACTCGCGCCTGAGCAAAGCCGGTATGGCGCCGTGGAGACACACGAGGAGGCAAAACGCTGCGCGGAGCTTTTCCGTTCTCACGGTGAAGACATCGATGGAATTATCGTTACACTGCCGAACTTCGGCGATGAAAGGGCCATCGCCGATACGATTCGCCTCTCCCGCCTGCGTGTTCCCGTTCTTGTCCAAGCTACACCAGATACGCCGTCGAAAATGTCGATTTCCCACCGGCGCGATAGCTTTTGCGGCAAAATGTCCGCATGCAATAATCTTACTCAATACCGCATTCCTTATTCGCTCACTTCCTCTCACACGGTTTCTCCCACTTCGCCGGAATTCAAGAAGGATCTAGAATCGTTCGCTGCGGTCTGCCGCGTAGTGCGAGGTTTGCAAGGATTGCGCATCGGCAGCATCGGCGCGCGACCAGCGGCATTCAACACAGTCCGATATAGCGAAAAGATATTGGAGTCGCAAGGAATTTCCGTCGAAACGCTGGACCTCTCTGAAGTTCTTGGCCGTATTCAACGAATGAAGGACTCAGATGATTCTGCGCAGGACAAGTTGCGTTCGATCGAAAAATACGTATCAACCAATGATGTTCCCAAAGCCGCATTGCTGAAAATGGCCAAGCTCGGTGCGGTGATCGATGAATGGATGAAGCAGGTTGACGTGACCATCAGCGCCATTCAGTGCTGGACCTCTATCGAAGAGAACCTTGGCGTTGTTCCGTGCACGGTGATGAGCATGATGAGCGACGATTTGATGTCCAGCGCCTGCGAAGTCGATATCTGCGGTGTGCTGAGCATGCATGCGTTGCGTCTCGCATCTCAAACACCGAGCGCCCTTCTCGATTGGAACAACAATTACGGCGATAATCCCGATAAAGCTGTGTGTTTTCACTGCAGCAATCTGCCGAAGCATTTTCTTAAGGCGCCTAAGATGGACTACCAGGCGATTATTGCCGGAACGGTTGGCAAGGAAAATACGTTTGGCACATGCGTGGGCCTGGTCAAACCTGGAGGAATGACTTTCGCGCGCTTTTCCACAGACGATCACGCCGGACGCGTGCGAGGCTACGTGGGCGGCGGCAAGTTCACTGACGATCCGCTGGAAACCTTCGGCGGCGCGGGTGTCGTGGAAATTCCGAAAATGCAGTCACTGCTGCGATATATCTGTGAGAACGGTTTCGAGCATCATGTTGCGGCAAATTTCTCTTCCGTTGCCGGCTCAGTGCACGAGGCGGTCACCCGCTATCTTGGCTGGGACATGTACCGGCACGCAAACTGAGGAGCGGGATAACTCTCCATGGCGGTCGTAGCTGGCGTTGATTTCGGGACACTGAGCGTCCGCGTGTCTATCGTGGATAGCGACCGAGGAACGCTCGGCTCGGCGGTCGCCGAGTATCCTTTGCATCGCAAGCGCGAAGACCCGGAGTTCGCCACTCAGTCTCACGACGATCACATGCGCGCGATCGTCTCCGCCACCCATGCAGCCATTAAGGAAGCTGCTATCTCGGGTGATCAAGTGGAAGCGATTGCCCTTGATACCACTGGCTCGTCCGTGATTCCTGTGGACGCGCAGATGGCCCCGCTGGACGACTACTACCTTTGGTGCGACCACCGCGCCAAATCCGAAGCTGCTGAAATCACCGAAATGGCTCATCGGCAACATCTCGAGGCAATTCAATGGTGCGGCGGCGTTTATTCCTCAGAGTGGGGCTTCGCCAAGCTGCTTCATTGGCTTCGTCACAATCCGTCGAAGCAGAGCCAGTTCGCCAGTGCGTTTGAGCACTGCGACATGGTAGCCGCAACGCTTTGCGGCGTTTCGCAACCCTCGCAAGCTAAGCGCAGCGTCTGCGCAATGGGCCATAAGTGGCTCTGGCATCCGGATTTTGGCGGCCTGCCTTCCGAGGAATTTTTAACTAAGATTGACCCGCTGTTCACGGGCGTGCGCGAAAAACTGCAAGGCTCGTATGAAACTTCTGAGAAAATTGCTGGAAGGTTGTCGTCCGTCTGGGCGGAAAGACTTGGCCTGCGCGCCGGCATTCCGATTCCCGTTGGTGCCTTCGACGCCCACTGGGATGCGATTGGTGCGGGTGCTCGGGAAAAAGATATCGTCAACGTGGTCGGAACATCTACTTGCATCATCGGCATCACCCGTGAAACACAGCTCGTCCCCGGCGTTTGCGGCATCGTGAAAGGAAGCATTCATCCGGGGTATACCGGCATTGAAGCAGGACTTTCGGCGACCGGAGATATTTTTGACGCCATCGCGCGCCGCGCACATACTACGATTTCGCAATTGAGCGCAGGACTCGAAAAATACACGGCGGGTCAGACTGGTTTATTACGCATCACCTGGGATAACGGCGATCGCACCGTCCTGGTCAACGCTAATGTTCGCGGGATCACAATTGGTTGGAATCTGCATCATACGGCACAGGACGAGCTATTTGCAGCGATCGAGGGAACCGCATTTCACACGCGCGTGATTCTGGACCGTATGGCCGAGCACGGAGTACGCATCGAACGAGTTATCAATTCAGGCGGCATTCCGCAAAACAATCCCGTCCTGAACCAGGTCTACGCAAACGTTTTGCGCCGCCCAGTTCTGGTTCCCAGCCGCAAAGTCACGAGTCTCGGCTCGGCTATATTCGCTTTCCTCGCCGCGGGCACATTCCAATCGATCGAAGAAGCACAGGAAAAGGTCTGTCCGCCACACACGGTTTATCATCCACAAGCGAAGACGGAAAGCAGCTACAATCGACTCTATGGCCTTTATCGGCAAACCTACTTTGACTTCGGCAGCCCCAGTGGCGCCACCGCTTTCGGTCATGTGCTGCCAAGCCTCATCAATATCGCGAAAGAAGCCAAAACTCCGCAGGAAATTCGTCAACAATCCGACCAACATCAGACCGTCAAGGCTTGAGGCCCGGAGAAACGTGTTCAAATCTTCGCAGGTTTGAGCGAGCTGCGCGAGCGTGAATCACGCTTGCAGTGTCATAACGCTGACGGAATGCGCAGCAAACGTTTGCCGAAATGCCGCGCCCGCGCCGGAATACGACTTACGCCTAACCGTGACTTGGCTTGGATTCGCGAAAGTATTGGCCGCATCCAGGCTCGGCCCGTTGATTTCATATAAGTTCCCTGATGATTGCGGCTTAAATCCCTCGATCTCGATTTCCACCGAGATGTCAGTCGTTGGATGACGATTCACCACCGCCAGCGTTAACTTCTGGTTTCCGTCATCTGTCGTCGCGGAAACATCCAGGTAGGGCACGTCGGGCAATCCGGGAAACGCGTCCGACCGCACGAGCGCATCCAGCGCTACATCACCGCAGTGATCGGTGTAAAGTTGTAGCGGATAATAGGTTGTCTGCAAAACCAAGCCAGTATCGTTCGTCATGATCGGTGCGATCACGTTCACCAGTTGCGCCACGTCTGCGAGCTTGACGGTCCGGCAGTTTCGATGAAACATGTTGAGCCCCGACGCAATCCAAAGCGCATCCCGCAAATTGTAGATTTCCTCGAGCATGTGATTGTCTCCACGATGAAACCACGACCGGAACCAGATGTTCCATTCATCGACGGCAATCGCCACTCGCTCCTTTTTATCCGTTCTCGACATCACTGCGGTAATCACGGCATCAAGAGTGCGCACTTGTTTTTCAAATTCGCAGGCGTCGTTGAATTCCTTGGCAGTCTCCAAACTTCCTCCGTAGTGATGCAGTGATATGTAATCCACTAAATAAACCAGCTTCTCGAGGACAGGAAAATTCCAATCAACTCCCGGACCTCCGCACGCGACCAACTTAATGGTGGGATCCACCCAGCGCATCATTTTCCCGAATTCCACCGCGTCGGCTGCGTACTCCACGGCGTCTTTGTGTCCTGCCTGCCAGCTCCCGTAGACCTCGTTGCCGAGGGCCCAATACTTCACGTTGTAGGGCTCGGCATGGCCGTTTTTCTTTCGGAGGTTGGCCCAATAGGTGTCTGTGGTCGCGTTGCAGTACTCCACCCAATCGGCTGCCTCTTGCATCGTACCGGTCCCCATGTTCACGCAGATATAAGGCTCCGCACCGAGCTTGCGGCAGTACTCTATAAATTCATCCGTGCCGAAGCGGTTCGACTCTTCCTCCTGCCACGCAGTATCCCAACGTCGCGGACGCTGATCTTTTGGACCTATGCCGTCTTTCCAGTTGTATCCTGACGAGAAGTTTCCACCCGGCCATCGCAACACCGAAACATGCATGGCCTTTGCCGCTTGCAAGACGTCCTTGCGAAATCCATCGGCGTCAGACAGGGGAGATCCTTCTTCGTATATGCCACCGTAAATGCAGCGGCCCAGATGCTCGGTGAAATTGCCATAAATATTGCGATCAATCGTGCCGATTCTGCGATCGAAGTCGATTTTGATTCTGGCAATACCCGCCGCTTCCACTGTTGCAGTCTGTTGCTGTGGAACAATCGGCCACGAGCGAAGCAGCGAACCGAATGGCCCGGCAGCAGCGCCAAGCATTGCCGCCGCGCCGCCCTTCAATAATCCCCTTCTTCCGATCTCATTGCTTTTCATGTTGACTCCGGACGATCAAATCGAGCAGACGCGCAAAGCGCGGACTGCAAAACCGCAAGCTGCCGATCAAACAGCCCGTGCTCGGCAAATGTATTACGCTGGAAACGTTTACCGGTCAAGAGGCCAAATCGCTACGTCTGTTGCCCCTCTGCCTTGCCTGCTTCTTTCAAAAAAAACTTGCTTTGAGCCTAAAAATCTCGGTATAAGAATCCCTCGAAAGGCTCGAATCGCTGCGAAACCAAATTATGAGAAAACGTTTACTCAATATGACTCTGCCTTTAGCATCGAGTCCGAAGTTCCTCGTCTTCTTTTGCCTAGCTGTTGCTCTCATCTCCTTGCAGGCGGTTCCGAGCCTCGCATCCAAAGGTCGGCCTGCGAAGTCGGGTGCCATGCTATCTACCGAAGCATCGTCAACAATACGGATCGGCGGTGAACCCGCGGTGATTTTGGTGCGGCCAAAACCGGTTGATAAGAGCAAACCGAGTTTTCTCGAAGCCGTCATTCTGCCGGGAAACGGCATGAATTTGCTTCAGGTGAAAGCCTATTTGCCTGGCAAAGGAGACATCGACCTCCTCGATGCTCCGGACCTGCAAGGCGCCAAGGACCTTCTTGAAAATCACAATGATGCGTTTGGTAACAAGAGCTTTTCCATGGGCGGCGCGATTCTCCTTCCGTATCCGAATCGTATCCGTGGAAAACTGTCCGCTGACGGCAAAACAATCGAAACCATGATCGACGGCAAGATGATGTTTCTTCCCGCGAACTGGAAAGGGAAAAAGCCCGGAGCGGAAGTCCATGCAATGCACGGTTTGATAATGTCCGCCCATTTTCAGGATGTGAAAGAGCACAACGGGCCCACGGAATCATCCGTTTCCGCTCTCTTGAACGGAGGCAACTTCGGCGGGCACTGGCCTTCCAAGACAGACGTCGGCGTGCGGATGATTTTGAAGAGCGACGCTTTGGACGTCATCGTGACGGCAAAAAACGTCGGCAACGAGCGTCTGCCTATGGCCATCAGCTTTCATCCTTATTTTCGTTTCCCCAGCGGCCAGCGAGCGCAGGCGAGATTGCATGTGCCGGCGGATATGCGGGTTGTGGTCAACAATTACGACGATGTATTCCCCACGGGGAAAATCGTTTCCGTGAAGGGCACACCTTATGATTTCACTGCTCCCAATGGCGCCGCATTGGGTCCGACCTTGTACATGGACGATTGCTTTACAGATTTGAAGCGCGATGCCGCGGGTAACGTGGTCATCGAAATCACGGATCCTGCCGCTCATTACGGCCTTCGCTTGATCGGCATGTCGCCTCAAATCAAAGCAATCCAAGTCTATGCCCCACCCGACAAGGATTACGTTGTCACAGAGCCGCAATTCAACCTGGCCGATCCATTCAATACCAAGATCTGGGGCAAAAGAAACACGGGAATGGTTTTTCTCCAGCCGGGTCAGTCAGTTTCGTGGCACGTCAGACTGGAACTCTTTGTTCCGGCGGAATAGCACCGACCGGGCAAGCAAGCATGCCACGGTTTCGTGGCTCTCTCTTGCGTTCCGCAAGTCAGTGACGATCGAGGTGTTGAGATGAACTGGACAGGGGTAATGCCTGCAATCACGACTTGCTTTGATCAAGCCTACAAGATCGACCACGATTTCATTACCAGACATTGCAAATGGCTTGTGCAACGTGGCTGTACCGGAATCGTGCCTCTCGGTTCTTTAGGAGAAGGCTCGACCCTCGACTTCGACGAAAAACTTGCAATCATTGAAACATGTGTCAAAGCGGTCGGTTCGACGACACCGGTCGTCGCTTCTATTTCGTCGTTGCGCACCAGCGAAGCAGTCGAGCTCGCCAAAGCCGCGCAGGCTCGCGGTTGCGACGGCTTGATGATACTTCCGCCCTATGTCTATCGCGGTGACCCTCGCGAAATGCTTGCACACGTAACAGCTGTACTGCGGGCTACCGCCCTGCCATGCATGCTCTATAACAATCCGATTGCTTATGGAACCGATTTTCTGCCAGAGCAGGTCGCCGAACTGGCCCGCGAAAACAAAAATCTACTTGCTGTTAAGGAATCCAGCGCCGACGTTCGTCGCGTGACTGCGATTCGCTCGCTGGTTGATGATCGCCTGGCAATTTTCATCGGAGTCGACGACGCAATTCTCGAAGGTGTTCGCATTGGAGCTGTGGGGTGGATCGCAGGTCTTGCCAACGCGCTTCCCGAGGAGTCCGTGGAGCTGTTTCAATCTGCCGTCGATGGGGAATTGGACAAAGCTTTTGCCATTTACAAATGGTTTCTGCCGCTGCTGCGCATGGATAC